>NZ_MAIS01000025.1:0-71627 GCF_001680695.1 Paenibacillus sp. KS1
GGCGACTTTTATATCTTATCATTTCGTTCAGTTGTTGTCAACACTTTTTTAAAATGTTTTTTCAACCGTTCGTTATGATTGTTGTTCCCGCTCGCTTCATGTCGAAGTCGTTCAGAAGGGAACGAAAAATAATTTATCATATATTCGAAAACACGTCAACACTTTTTTAAAACTTTTTTATTACATAGTAACATTCCGATGATTTCTAGCATACTTGGACAGTTCTTTAGGTGATGCAATACGCGCGTACATGCGAAATACGGTACGGTATCGCTTCGATATCGCATCCCGTATTTCTGCCTCTAATCGCTTATCGCTTAAATCAAATAGCATCTCATCCAATTCCTTGCGCAGCATATAGCTCAATTCTTTACATTCTCTCTCATTGAACAAAAATCCTAGCATAACTGTCCGCATCCTCCCTTGACGACAATACCCCTGTCTTCGAACATAACGCTTACTTCCCCACTGCTTAACACTCTATAGTGTCTGCTTATAGGGAAGTAACTCGCACCCGCTTCTGTTCAATTACAGAAAGAATGGTGCCGCTTTACTGTTATGCTCATTTTTGAGCTGTTTTATCACAGGGAGGCGCGGATTCGTTTATCTAGTTAACCATTCATCAACCAGAAAGTTACGGTACTCTCAATAATAGCAGCAACTAGCAGCATTGCGGTTACCCATACCGCCCCTGCTCCAGTCTGCTTTATCCAATCCATAATCGTTGGCCCCTCAGCACGCATACGTCTGCTGAAGAATCGCTGCAAGATCAAGATACCAAATCTCATTCCATAAGCACCGGCAATTAGAATTGCAGGAATTTCAAGTATTCCATGCGGAAGTATACCCTTAATAATCGTGCTTGCTAAATCAAGACCCTGCGATTCCATAATTCGCAGCAGCAATCCGATCACCATTCCATTAATAATAAGGAACCCCGCTGGTACGATCCCTAATACGATCCCAGCAAACATGATCATGATAGCCTTAATCGCATTGTTATAGAAAATAAATACGAAGAAAGACAATTCTTGATTATCAGATTGCATCAATTGATCCCGCATACCTTGAATCCCCTTGAGCTGTTCCATGATGAAGCCCTCAAACCCGCTCCACTGATTGCCAAGCACATACCCTACAGCAAACAGCAACACAGCGGCAATGAGATACCAGCGCAACTGCTTCAGCGTATTCCACCACGATGAGAATCGAAGCATATTGTACACTCCTCCTTTCAGACTGACTTGCAGACATAATTCCATACACTCAGCATACAGTGTAGTAAACAAGCATGACAAGCTGCAGCTTGTCGACGGGCATTAGTATTAGGCAGCAAGATACCACCCTAGTTCGCCCCATTCAAAACGTTACGAGAGGAGCAGCCTTGGTATGAATAATTACTTTTATGTATTTAGCGGCAAGAAAATAAAGCGTGTATTTGTACTTGCAATTGCAATGCTATTCGCCGCTGGCGTCGTTTACGTAGAGAGCGACAATATTACCGTATTTTCAGAAGGCAGCAGCCCTTCCGCTATCTACAGCGTCCCAACTGATAAAAAGATGCTCGCCCTCACGTTCGATATTAGCTGGGGGGATACACGAGTTGAGCCAATTTTGCAGATCTTGCAGGAGAAGGGTGTAAAAAAAGCAACGTTCTTCCTCTCCTCCCCTTGGAGCAAGACGCATAGTGACCTCGTAAAGAAAATTGAGGCTGCTGGCTACGAAATTGGAAGTCACGGCCACAAGCATGACAATTACAGCAGCATGAGCGATGAAGAGATACGTAAGCAGATTCAGGCGGCCCACAATATTCTATCTGAAGTTACAGGGAAAGCACCGAATCTGATTCGTATGCCGAACGGTGACTTTGACAAGCGCGTCCTGCAAATTGCTAACAGTCTGAATTACAAGGTCATACAATGGGATACCGACTCATTGGATTGGAAAAATCCCGGGGTTGAAACGATCGTGAACCGCGTCGTTAGTAAAGCACATCCTGGAGACATTATTCTCATGCACGCTAGTGATTCATGCAAGCAAACCCATCTCGCCTTGCCGACCATTCTGGATCAATTGTCCGCAAAGGGATATGAGTTCGTTACGGTCTCTGAGCTGATTCAACAAACGGAAATGAAGAGCAAAACGATTCAGGATCAAGCAACGATGATGGAACATTTGCAAAATGCAGTAGGCATGTAACGGATGTAAAGGTATACAAAAAAGCTGACAGATTTCCGTCAGCTTTTTGCTGTGCCCACCAATCGATGCAGCATCAAGATTTGATATGCATTGCATATTGCGAGCGGTATGTAAACGAACCAGGTAGCCATATTTCCAATGTTAAGTGCCGACAGTGTCTCCACTGTGGTGATTGCAATCATGAAGAATAAGGTAGGAATGAGAGCTGTTGCATTTGTCGCTTTTACTTTCCAATAAGAAACAGCTACAGCAAGCACTAGGACAACTAAACCCAGCACGATATCCTCGTAACCCCCTCCACGTACTCCTTCTGGCCTGTTTCCCAGAAGCATGCGCAGGAACATTAGATCGAGTAGTGCAATCACGGTCAATAATACCTGAACATACGGCCATCCCTTCTTGAACAAGCCAATGGCAATATAGTTCAACGTCAGATATGCGAAGAATCCCATCTGCGAATAGACGCTGATCATACATCCGCTCAAGATTAACTGAAGCACATTAAGCAAAATATCCACTGGCCCTCTAAAATTGCCCATTTCTCCTTGAAATACCTGTAATGCGAGGCCAATGCCGAGACTGATTGCCCCACCAATACACGTAGTCGTCCAAAATAAATAAGACCATTTTTTCAAATTCATGGTGCTCCACCTCCGCAATGTTCATTATTTTACCAATGTTCTCAGCAAAAAACTATCATTGTCAAACATAATTCATAATTTCCTCCACATACTACGCGTGAGGACATGGACAGAAGGGAGCGAAGCTGTTATGAAGGCACCACTGGGCAAACTTGCGATCGTCAGTTTCGTCGTAATCGTGCTGTTGACCTCTTGCGGCATGGAGCAGCCCACACAAAGCAGTAATCTCGATTATAAAGAAGTTAAAACGATGGTTGTCGATATTTTAAAGACAGAGGAAGCGCAGAAGGCGATCCAATCCGGTCCATCTGGCGGAGGCGGCATGCAAGCCCAATCATTAAATATGCAGCAGCAGGAGCAGATCCGAACGGCAGTTAAGGATACACTTGTATCACCCGATTATGAGAAAGTCCTCGATAAAGTAATGAAAGATCCGAAGTTTGCCGGGGAATTCGCCAAGGCGGTAAGCAAGGAAAACAAACAAATCCTGAAGACTTTAATGAAAGACCCAGAGTATCAGAAGGACTTTGGCGACATTGTTAAATCTCCAGACATGATGAAGTCTTATTTGGATATGATGAAGACACCAGAGTATCGCAAACAGCTACAGACTGTAATGAAAGATGCTTTGAATAGCCCTATATTTAAGCTTGAAATCATGGACTTATTAGGGAAGGTCGTTAAAGAAGAATTGCAGCCGAAGGAAAAAGAAAAAGAAAAGGAAGGAAAGAAAAAAGGTGGGGAAAAGGAAAAGCAAGGCGGTGAGAGTGAGGGTGGATCGGAAGAAGAAGGTGGTAGTGGAGAAGGCTAGGAGCCCACTCTTTCCCCCTCTATTCCTCACTTATGGAGAGGCACTCATGATGAGGCCTCTCCGACATTGTTAGGCCTGCACAACTTGCATCTTCGCATCAACGGCAGCCGCCAACTCATCGAATTGCTTGCCAATTGACGAATCTGCCTTATATACAGAAGGAGCATAATCCGGTTCTGCAGGATGATTGTCTGGAGCGCCGAGCGGAAGCTGCGCAAGCAGGTCAACATGAAGCTCATCTGCCAGCTTAGCACCGCCCCCTCGTCCAAATACATATTGCTTCTCGCCACAAGAACCGCATTCCAGATAGGACATATTTTCGACGATACCGATAATCTCATGCTTCGTATGAATGGCCATCGTGCCTGCTCGAGCCGCAACGAAGGCAGCTGTCGCATGTGGTGTCGTTACGATGATCTCTTGGCTATGCGGTATCATTTGGTGAATATCCAAGGCTACATCCCCCGTACCTGGAGGCAAGTCAAGAAGCATGTAATCAAGCTCCCCCCACTGCACTTCTTGGAAGAAATTCCGCAGCATCTTGCCAAGCATTGGACCGCGCCATACGACCGGACTATTGTCCTCTACGAAGAAACCCATGGACATCACCTTCACTCCGAAGCGCTCCTGTGGAATGATATAGTTGTCTACAACGACAGGGCGGTCTTCAATCCCCATCATGTCAGGTACACTGAATCCATATATGTCTGCATCTATTAGGCCAACACGTTTGCCGAGACGAGCGAGCGCAACCGCAAGGTTCACGGTCACTGTCGATTTGCCAACTCCACCTTTGCCGCTGGCAATTGCGATAAATTTCACTCCAGATGCCGGATCCAAGATAGGATGCTGTTCTAATCCAGCACCGTGTCCACGAGGAGCACTCCCTTCTTGGGAATCACGGCCATTACCCGCATGATCGGTTGCTGATTGCCCGCTTTGTACCGCTATTCCAGCTGCACTCAGCTCAGCTTCAGATGCGATGCGAGTACGAACATATACATTGTGCAGCTCAATTGCTGCTAGACGCTCCTTAATCTGTCCGACTAGCGCCTCTCTAGCGGCTGCATCTGCTGCTTGTGGCGCTACGATTGCCGTCAGCTTCACTTCATCTTCCTTAATCATCATATCGCGAATCCAATGAAGGCTTGTCATGTCTTGTCCCGACACTGGTTCCTGCAAACCCTGCAGTGATTGCAGCACTTCTTCTTTCGTCGTCATGATGGCACCTCGTCTCCTATGAAGTTCAGATCGGTCACTATGTAACCGTTTCTATTATAGCATAAGGTCATCATTTTCCAGTTTTTTCTCCTGCAATATATCGCAGAATTCCCTTGTAGATCGATGCAGCTAGCTTCCGCTGATATTCTTCATTCGCCAGACTCCGTGACTCTTCTGGGTTCGATAAGAAGCCTGACTCCACCAACACAGCTGGGATCGAAATATGATCCATAAAATAGAGCTTCCGATCTGTAGGCTTGGCCTCCCGATCCGTATTGGCCAGATTCGTACGAATTTCAGCTTGAATCCACTTCGCAAGCTGTTCATTACCCGGATGGCGATTCGTATAGAAAGCCTGTGCTCCACTCCAGCGAGAAGAAGGTACGCTGTTCATATGCAAGCTAATGACAACATCCGCTTTCTTCTCCTCGATATAACCAACACGCTTCTTCAAGTCCTCTGCCTTCCTGCGGGAGTATCCCTTAGTGTCCTTATCCGCCAAATCATAGTCCCCTTCCCGGGTCATGACCACAATAGCCCCAGCTTGCTGCAAGTAATCACGAAGAAGTAGTGCAATCGTTAGGTTAATGTCCTTCTCTAATAACCCCTCGCGACCAACAGCCCCGCCATCTACTCCACCATGCCCTGCGTCGATAGCAATCACTCTGCCCGATAGAGGAATGGACCAATAGGTCCATGTCTTCGTTACCGGCATCTCCATCGTCATCACAACAACGACTAGAAGCAGCAAGCATAAACTTATTAACCAGCGACGGACATTTCGCAGTGGTATCCATAAGATTGACGTATGTCTTCGCTTCTGACTGCTTTGTTCCCAATTTACTTTTTTCACAAAAAAAGCCCACCTCCGCTCCATAAAGACTTCTAATCATCTATATGGGACGAGGTGGACAAATATACGTTAACGATCCACAGGTTCCTCTATATTCAATTACTTTTGGGCAGTTGTTGAGTGTGCCATGCCTTCGATCAGAATGCGTGCCACCTCAGGTCTTGAGAATTCAGGGGGTGGACATGTACCGTCACGCAATAGCGCACGCACCTTCGTTCCGGATAGGGTCAAATGATGGGTTGCATCATGAGGACAGGTCTTGCTGGAGGCCATACCTCCACATGTCTTACAGTAGAAGCTGTGCTCGAAGAATAACGGCTGAATCCCCAATTCTTCGGGTTCGAAGGAGCTGAAGATATGCTGGGCGTCATACGTGCCATAATAATCGCCCACACCTGCATGGTCTCGGCCAACAATGAAGTGGGTGCAGCCGTAATTTTTTCTCACAATGGCATGGAATACAGCTTCTCTTGGTCCTGCATAACGCATCGCAGCTGGGAATACCCCAAGAAACACGCGATTCTCTGGATAATAATTCGCCAGTAGCGCTTCATAACTGCGCATACGCACATCAGCCGGGACGTCATCAGACTTCGTTTCCCCTACAAGCGGATTTAGAAATAGAGCATCCACAATCTCCATCGCACTCTTTTGGATGTACTCATGAGCTCGATGCACCGGATTTCGCGTTTGGAAACCTACAACAGTTCTCCAGCCTCTGTCCGCAAACAATTGCCGCGTCTCCACAGGATCAAAATAATATTGGGAAAATTGCTCCGGCTGTCTGCGCTTCAATACAGATACTTTGCCTCCCACATATGTAGAAGGACGCTTTAGCAGCTTCTCCACTCCTGGATGTGCTGTATCCATCGTTCTGTACACTTGTTCTGCTTCATGCAGTAAATCAGCCTGGTATATGCTCTCTATTTCAATAACCCCATACAACTCCCCGTCTCCTTCCCCAACAAGCGCAGCTGGTCTTCCTGTGCTAAGCGTCTTAGCTGCCTCATCCGAGACTGCCAGTGTAATAGGTAAGCTCCATACCGTTCCATTCGCCAATCTCATCTGGTCTACAACACTTTTGTAGTCATCTTCATTCATAAAGCCTTCAAGGGGAGAAAAAGCACCTACCCCTATCATTTCGATATCCGATAATGTACGTGCATCGAGCGATATGCGCGGCAGAGCTGCCGCTTCATTGCGCTTCTGCTCCTTCTCGTCTTCTGGAACCATTCGATTGATTAGTTTACCTCCGTGAGGCTCAATTGTTGACATCTTCTTAGCACCTCTCCTCTGCATGTGGAAATAGTACCATTCTTTATTAGCAAATCAAATGGTACCCACGCACTTATTACTTGTGAAGCCCACATTCTATTTTCGCTGATCCTGACCAACGTCCAGCCCTTGGATCTTCACCTGCTTGAACGGCGCGCGTACAATAGGAGCATCCTATACTGGGATATCCTTGGTCATGTAGGGGGTTATAAATGATATCGTTAGTGCGGATATAGTTCCATACATCTTCTGATGTCCAAGCAGCTAATGGATTGAATTTGATGAGGCCGAATTTCGAGTCGTATTCTACTTTTCGTGTATTGGCTCGTGTTGGGGCTTGATCTCTTCGAATACCGGTAATCCATGCATCATATTTGCTCAGAATGCCAGTGAGTGGTTCGACTTTACGCAGATTGCAGCATTGGTTGGGATTACTAAGCCACAATTCATCACCGTATGTCTCGGATTGCTCTTCAGGGGTAAGTTGCGGGGTGACGCGTACAAAGTTTAAACTGTAACGCTCCGTAATGCGATCTCTTGTCTCGTATGTCTCTTGAAAATGAAAATCCGTATCCAAGTAAAAAATATCGGTCGAAGGACTGATCCGCTGCAGCATGTCTACAAGCACAACATCCTCCGCACCAAAGCTACAAGCGAACGTAATATTCGGGAACGCCTTAACAGCCCAAGCGATTACCTCTTCCGGATTGGACTGCTCATATTGCTCCGCCTTCTCATGTACAAGAGCCTCTTTCTCCAATAAATTCATTTTCGCATCCTCCACATACTCACCTTTTATTCCTAGTATTTTGGTATGTTTTGTATAATTAATAATTATAGATCGTTTCTTTGCTTTGTCAATTCGAAATTTACAAAGAGATAGACATATGATTACAGCCTATTCCGGCTAAATGTCCTAGGTGCGGGAAAAGTGGAGTGTATACAGATTCCAGAGCAGCTCTTAACATACAAAAAAGCCCTCCTTGGCCAAGGGCCAAGAAAGGGCTGTATGTTCGGTAATCCAATCTTAACGTTTGGAGAACTGAGGTGCGCGACGAGCTGCTTTAAGACCGTATTTCTTACGCTCTTTCATACGAGGGTCGCGAGTCAAGAATCCTGCTTTTTTCAAAGCTGGACGAAGCTCAGGGTCAGCCTTGAGCAATGCACGGGAAATGCCGTGACGGATTGCGCCTGCTTGACCGGAGATACCGCCGCCATGAGCCAATACCAACACGTCGTATTTACCGAGTGTTTCTGTAAGGTTCAATGGTTGCTTCACGATAAGCTTCAATGTTTCCAAACCAAAGTATTCATTAAGGTCACGTTTGTTGATCACGATGCGGCCTTCGCCTGGTACAAGGCGAACACGCGCTACGGAATGCTTACGACGACCTGTCCCATAGTATTGTACTTGTGCCATGAAACTGTCCTCCCTTTATTTATTATCCGCGAAGTTCGTAAACTTCAGGTTGTTGTGCTTGATGTGGATGCTCAGCGCCTGCATATGCTTTAACGCGAAGCTTCATTTTGTTACCCATGCGAGTCTTAGGCAACATCCCTTGAACAGCAAGTTCGATCATACGCTCTGGCTTGTTGTTCAACATTTCTTGTGCAGATGTCACTTTCAAACCGCCTGGATAGTGGGAGTGACGATAGTATTTCTTGTCAGTCAATTTCTTACCTGTCAACACGATTTTCTCAGCGTTGATGATAACAACGAAATCACCGCCGTCAACATGTGGCGTGAAAGTTGGTTTGTGTTTGCCGCGAATAAGTGCAGCTGCTTCGCTCGCCAAGCGGCCAAGTGTCTTGCCTTCAGCGTCGATAATGAACCATTTGCGCTCAACGTCAGCTGGCTTCGCCATGTAAGTGGTACGCATGAAATATCCTCCTTAATAACATTCGTTCCTGTCTAGCTTGTGTATATTCATTCAATCGTTGATTTTCATTCATGAACTGCAATCTGCAGTGTGATTTCTTTGGGGGGCTGTGGGAAAGCCTAAAGAAACACAAATGTTATTTTACAATAGATTAGGGCATATTGCAAGAAAATATTTCGATTCACTCGGATACGTTGTTTATGGACTCAAGTCGCTCTTCGCCACCGTATTCCACGCTCCACAGCATCAATCCATGCGGAACCGCCAATGGACCTGCCACTTGTCGATTCTTCGCTTCCAAGATGCGTGGGATGTCATGCGGTGCAAGCTTACCCTGGCCCACCCGTATCAGTGTGCCTGCAATGATGCGAACCATATTGTATAAGAAACCATTGCCTGTCACTACGATATGAATGCGACCGCGGCCTTCTTCCCCCGTTACGCTCGGTTCATATTCGATGTGGGCGTCATAGATCGTACGGACATTACTCACCTTCGTCGACTTCGGAGAAGTAAACGAAGTAAAGTCATGTTCCCCTACTATATGAGTAATGGCTTCTTGCATTGCACGGACATCCAGAGGCTTCGGGTAAAAGAACTCGGTTAACCTCCGGAATACATCCGGCTTCCGCTCTGCAATGATGGAGTAGCGGTATGTCTTCCGCTTCGACGAGTAACGAGAATGGAATGACAATGGCGCCTCCCACGTCTCACGGATGACAATGTCATCCGGCAAACGCGAATTGATCGCAATCGTCCACCGGTCAATCGGAATCGCCGATTCGGTCATGAAGTGAAATACTTGGCCGTAAGCATGCACCCCTGCATCTGTCCGACCCGAAGCATGAATGCTTATGGATTCATTCGTCAGCATCTTGATAGCTTGCTCAATACGACCCTGTATCGTGTCTTCATTCGGCTGTATCTGAAAACCGCTGTAAGCTGTTCCATCGTAACTTACAAGCATTCCTACGTTACGCATGAAGACTCCTTTCATTCACTGCTCTGTGAACAGGCAGTCGCCACTATCTCTATTCGCATAAAGACAGCCGCTGCATTGCGTATTCTCGCATTCATTCACCACATGAAATATATAGCACATAAATTCATAAGTGGAATCATTGCAAGAGTCAAGACAGGAAGCCAACAGAAGTTGGCTCCAATCCTAACACAGTTAAAAAGAAAAGCTCCTCATGGGAGCCTTCTTTTTACGACGCTGTTACACGACGTATTGAACGTATTCTGCAACCGCAATTACACGCGGTCAACCAGTTCCAAATAAACCATAGGCGCGGAGTCGCCACGGCGTGGTCCCAGTTTCATGATACGTGTGTAGCCACCTGGACGCTCTGCGTAACGTGGTGCAAGCTCCGAGAACAGCTTTTGGATTGCATCTTGTTCACCGTTCAACGTTTCGCGACGAACGAATGCTGCCACCTGACGGCGAGCATGCAAGTCACCGCGTTTCGCCAACGTGATCAACTTCTCAGCGATGGAACGAACTTCTTTCGCTTTCGCTTCAGTTGTTTGGATGCGCTCATATAAGAACAAGTCAGTAACCATGTCGCGGAACAAAGCTTTACGCGCGCTAGAGTCACGACCCAACTTTTGGTATGCCATTGCTATTTCCCCTCCTTCTTTGCCAAGTCCCGTTTAGTCTTCCATGCGTAAGCCCAATCCGAGTTCTTCGAGCTTCTCTTGAACTTCTTCCAAAGATTTGCGGCCCAAGTTGCGAACCTTCATCATATCTTCTTCAGTTTTCGTAATCAGCTCTTGAACCGTATTGATGCCGGCACGTTTCAAGCAGTTATAGGAACGAACGGAGAGATCCAGCTCTTCGATAGTCATCTCAAGAACTTTCTCTTTCTTATCTTCCTCTTTTTCAACCATGATTTCCGCGTCTTTCGCTTCGTCAGTCAGTCCAACGAAGAGCATCAGATGCTCTGTAAGGATCTTCGCGCCGAGGCTAACCGCTTCTTCCGGTCGAATGCTTCCGTCACTCCATACTTCAAGCATCAGCTTGTCGTAGTTCGTTACTTGACCAACACGAGTGTTCTCTACTGTGTAGTTTACACGCGAGATTGGTGTGTAGATCGAATCAACTGGAATTACGCCGATAGGCTGATCTTCCCGTTTGTTGCGATCTGCTTGTACGTAACCACGTCCACGATTCGCATAGATGCGCATATGGAGTCTGGAACCTTGTGATAATGTCGCAATGCGGAGATCCGGGTTCAAAATTTCCACATCACTATCCGCTCGAATATCGCCAGCCGTTACTACCCCTTCGCCTTCCGCATCGATTTCGAGAATTTTCTCTTCATCAGAGTGGATTTTCAGCGACAAGGCCTTCAAGTTCAAGATAATCTCAGTTACGTCTTCATAGACTCCTGGAATTGTCGAGAACTCGTGCAAGACACCGTCGATTTGAACGGACGTCACTGCTGCACCGGGCAACGAGGAGAGGAGAATACGGCGCAGGGAGTTACCCAGCGTCGTACCGTATCCACGCTCTAAAGGTTCTACGACAAATTTGCCGTATGTGCCTTCCTCATTGACTTCCACGGTTTCAATCTTCGGCTTTTCGATCTCAATCACTATATAACCCTCCTTAAAACGTCGCTGGCGTTCATTAACGTCAAACACCTACGGTCGGTCGATTCATGCAGTATGCCTAAACAACCATTCTTCCCAACAGGCGCTAGCTTAATACTACACGCATCGGTGTTGCCGTCATTATACGCGACGACGTTTTGGTGGGCGGCAGCCGTTGTGCGGGATTGGCGTTACGTCTTTGATCATGCTAACTTCCAAACCTGCAGCTTGCAGAGAACGGATGGCAGCTTCACGACCTGCGCCTGGGCCTTTAACCATAACTTCTACCGTCTTCATGCCATGTTCCATAGCAGCTTTTGCTGCGGATTCAGCAGCCATTTGAGCTGCGAATGGCGTAGATTTACGGGAGCCTTTATAGCCCAAACCGCCGGAGCTAGCCCAAGAAATTGCGTTGCCGTGTGGATCCGTGATTGTCACGATCGTGTTGTTGAACGTGGAACGGATATGAGCCACACCAGTCTCAATATTTTTACGGTCACGACGTTTAGTACGTACGACTTTTTTTGGTTTTGCCATTGCTACTTATCCCCCCTTATTACTTCTTCTTGTTCGCTACAGTACGACGAGGGCCTTTACGTGTACGAGCATTTGTTTTCGTGCGTTGTCCACGAACAGGCAATCCACGGCGATGACGGATACCACGATAGCATCCGATTTCAACCAAACGCTTCAAGTTCAGAGAAATCTCACGACGAAGGTCACCTTCAACCTTAACCGTTTTGTCAATCAGCTCACGAATTTTGTTTACCTCATCTTCCGTCAAATCGCGAACGCGAGTATCAGGGTTAACGCCAGCCTCAGCAATTACCTTTTTAGAAGTTGTTTTACCAATACCAAAAATGTATGTCAAGGCGATCTCAACGCGTTTATCCCGTGGCAAGTCTACACCAGCTATACGAGCCATTTACGCTACACCCCCTTCTATTATCCTTGTTTTTGTTTGTGTTTCGGATTTTCACAGATTACCATAACGTTGCCTTTGCGACGAATGACTTTGCATTTCTCGCAAATGGGCTTAACAGAAGGTCTTACCTTCATGCTGAATACCTCCCAGTTTCTCAAGTAGCACGTCAAACCGTCTTCCTGACGCGTGAACGGCCTGCAAGTTCATGCAAGCGCGACTCGGAACGATCCGAGCACTACTTCCGATATGTGATGCGACCTTTACTCAAATCGTATGGCGACAGTTGAACGACCACTTTGTCCCCCGTCAGGATACGGATGAAATGCATCCGCAGCTTTCCGGAAACGTGGGCAAGAATTTGGTGACCATTCTCCAGCTCAACACGGAACGTTGCATTCGGCAACGGTTCAATTACAACACCTTCAACTTCAATTACATCTTCCTTGGCCAACGTCATTCTCCTTTCTCATCAGCATGTGCAGCGGCTTGTTGTTCAGCATACTTCGCTATAACATAACGAAGCTTGCTGTTCGTTACCCGTCCGCTTTCGTGTAAACTATGGACAACTTCATGGCTAATTGCAGGTTGCAATTCGAGATGAAGCAAGTTTTTACGCTTTGGTTGATCAAACTTTCGTTTGTCTCCGTCCGCTATCTTGACGTAGCGCGACTCCTCAATATCAATGATAACCGCATATTTGCTTTCATCACGACCCTGAAGAACCTTGACGAATTGGCCGAGACGCGGAGTGGAATATTCATTCATGCCTCTCACCTACTCAACCAGCTTCGTCAAAATTTCGCATCCGTCCGGCGTTACAGCCACCGTATGCTCGAAATGAGCACACCATGAACTGTCCACCGTCACGACCGTCCAGTTGTCAGTGAGCGTTTTGACGTGACGCCCACCGGCAATGACCATCGGCTCAATCGCGAGCGCCATGCCCGGTTTCAAGCGTGGTCCGCGGTCCGGAATGCCGTAGTTCGGAATTTGCGGCTCTTCATGAAGCTCCGCACCGATTCCGTGTCCGACATATTCCCGTACAACGGAAAAACCTGCATCCTCGATCACGCGTTGAATCGCGTGCGATATCGTGTACAACCGTACATCCGGTTTAACCAGCGCTAAGCCAGCATAAAGTGATTGCTCCGTTACGTCAAGCAGCTGCTGAGCTGCCTCCGTTATCTTCCCAACCCCATATGTCCAGGCAGAGTCACCGTGATATCCGCGGTATTCCGCACCGATGTCGATGCTGATGATGTCGCCTTCGTTTAACTTGCGCTTTCCGGGAATGCCGTGAACCAGTTCTTCGTTCACTGACGCGCAAATGCTGCCGGAAAAACCGTTGTAGCCCTTGAAAGAAGGTGTTGCTCCTTGGCTGCGAATAAACAATTCCGCGATCGAATCAAGCTCGAGAGTGGTAATCCCTGGCTCAATCGTTTTCGCTAAAAGACGATGCGTTTCCGCAACAATTCGCCCAGCTTCCCTCATGAAGCCTAACTCCACTTCGGACTTACAAATGATCATGGTTTAACCCCGCAGTAAAGATACGATTTCTGACGTGACCGTATCAATTTCCTTCTCCCCGTCAACCTGACGCAACAAGCCTTTGTCCTCATAGTATGCGAGCAAAGGTGCCGTTTTGTTGATGTACTCATCAAGACGTGTGCCGACTTTCTCTTCGGAATCATCCGAACGTTGGTACAGCTCGCCTTGACACTTATCACAAACGCCCTCTTGTTTAGGCGGGTTGTAGATGACATGGTACGTCGCGCCGCAAGACTTGCAAATGCGTCGTCCTGTAAGACGCGCCAGCAGTAAATCGCGGTCAACGCTCAGGTTGATGACATGATCAAGACTGCGATTCAGTTCTACCAAGATGCTATTCAACGCTTCAGCTTGCGCCAATGTGCGCGGGAAACCATCCAGAAGGAACCCTTTCTCGCAATCAGGTTGTGCAAGGCGCTCTCGCACGATGCCTACCGTCACGTCATCTGGAACGAGCAGACCCTGATCAATGTACTCTTTAGCCTTCAATCCGATAGGAGTGCCTTCTCCAATTGCTTTGCGGAATGCGTCTCCTGTCGAGATATGAGGAACGCCGAATTGTTCTACGATGCGCTCGGCCTGTGTTCCTTTTCCTGCCCCAGGAGGCCCCATGAATAGAATGTTCATCGAATGTCACTCCCTTTATGGTAAGCACAGGCTTAACTTCGTCGGAAGTGGGGTGCTTCGATGCCATTCGTTAAGCCTCTGCTCTACAAGAACAGCACAATAGGTGCCAATGAGCCTAGATGGTCTCACCGGAACCTATTGCCTATTTATTAATGAAACCTTTGTAATGACGTTTGATCAACTGGCTTTCGATTTGCTTCATTGTGTCAAGCGCAACGCCGACAACGATCAGAATCGAAGTACCGCCAATTTGAACAGATTGCGGCAATCCAGCTAGTGCTCCGAAGAACACTGGCAAGATGGATACGCCAGCGAGGAAGATAGCACCTGCAAGTGTGATACGAGACATAACTCGAGTCAAGTACGTTGCTGTTGCTTTCCCCGGACGAATTCCTGGGATATATCCGCCATTCTTTTTCATTTGATCTGCCATTTGTTGTGGATTCAACTGTACGAACGTGTAGAAGAACGTAAACCCGATAATCAGAAGAACGTATAAGAACATGCCCAGCGGCTTGTTCAATCCCATATGTTCAATGATCCAACGAGCCCACGGCTTATCCGCCCAGAATTGAGCAATTGTAGCCGGGAACATCAAGAGCGAAGAAGCAAAGATGACCGGAATAACGCCTGCACCATTTACTTTAAGCGGAATGTGTGTGTTCTGTCCACCATACATTTTGTTACCCACAACACGTTTAGCGTATTGTACCGGGATTTTACGGTTCCCTTGCTGAATGTAGATAACACCGATCACAATCAGCACGATAACCAATACGATAACGATCATTTTGACGATGTTGAGGAACAATTGTCCGCTTGCATCGGCAAATTGACTACGATAAATTTCCCCAATATGAATCGGGATAGCTGCGACGATACCTGCGAAGATCAGAATCGAAATACCGTTGCCGATACCCTTTTCCGTGATTTGTTCACCGATCCACATCAAGAACGCCGTACCAGCAGTCAAGACAATCGCGATTAGGATATAATCCGCATATGTTGCACCTGGAACCAGCTGCGCACCGTACATGCGATTAAACCCAATCGCCGTACCGAAAGCTTGAATCAATCCCAATACTACTGTGCCGTAGCGCGTAATTTGGGAAAGCTTACGTTTGCCGACTTCTCCTTCTTTTGCCCATTGTGTAAATTTCGGAATAACGTCCATCGACAGAAGCTGTACGATGATCGAGGCCGTAATGTACGGCATAATTCCTAGAGCAAAGATAGAGAATTTAAACAGCGCACCACCAGAGAAAGTGTTCAGCATGCTGAACAAGTCCGTGTTTTGGCTTGCTGTAGCAAAGACCGACGTATCGACGCCGGGAACCGGTATAAAGGACCCGACGCGATAAACGATCAGAACCATGAGCGTAAACAAAATCTTACGTCTCAAGTCCTCGACTCGCCATATATTCGATACGGTCTTGAACATTAGATCACCTCGGATTTACCGCCGGCAGCCTCGATCTTCTCTACCGCAGATTGAGAGAACTTGTTAGCTTTGACCGTCAATTTGACGGACAAATCGCCATTGCCCAATACTTTGATTCCGCTCATTGGGTTGTTCACGATGCCTTGTTCCATCAACAATTCCGGAGTTACTTCCGTACCAGCCTCAAAGCGGTTCAAATCCGTTACGTTAACTACCGCATACTCTTTACGAGTTGGATTTACAAAGCCGCGTTTTGGCAGACGACGGTAAAGTGGGTTTTGTCCACCTTCGAAGCCCGGACGAACACCACCGCCGGAACGGGAATTTTGACCCTTGTGACCACGGCCAGATGTTTTACCGTTTCCTGTCGCGATACCACGGCCTACACGGTTACGTGTTTGGCGGGAACCAGGTGCCGGAGAAAGTTCATTCAACTTCATCGTTCGTCGCACCTCCTTTAATATTTATGACTCTAATCTTTTGTATTGTATCATGTAATCTATAACTGATTACAGAAGTCGTATGGTTTTACCCTTACGCTTCGATCTCTTTGACTTCAACCAAGTGTTTAACTTGGTTTACCATTCCGCGGATCGCAACGTTGTCGTTATGAACAACCGTCTGATTCAACTTGCGCAAACCCAAAGTGTTCACCGTTTGGCGATGAGTTTCCGGGCGACCGATCAGACTGCGAACGAGGGTAATTTGCAATTTCGCCATCTTCGTCCCCTCCTTAACCTAACAGTTCTTCAACGGTTTTACCGCGCAATTTAGCTACTTGTTCAGCTGTCTTCAAACGAGACAAGCCTTCCAATGTAGCGTTAACCATGTTCATGGAGTTAGAGGAACCAAGCGATTTCGTCAAGATATCGCCTACACCAGCCAACTCAAGAACGGCACGAACAGGACCGCCTGCGATAACCCCAGTACCTTCGGATGCTGGCTTCAAAAGAACTTTACCAGCGCCGAACTGACCAATTACTTGGTGAGGGATTGTCGTGTTAACAAACGGAACATGAATCAGGTTTTTCTTAGCGTCTTCGATACCTTTGCGGATTGCGTCTGGTACTTCGGATGCTTTACCGATTCCAGCGCCAACCCAGCCCTTGCCATCGCCGACAACCACGAGAGCGCTAAAGCTAAAGCGACGTCCGCCTTTAACAACTTTAGCAACGCGGTTAATTTGAACAACTTTTTCAGAAAGTTCTAACGTGTTTGGATCAACTCGCAAGTCGTTTACCTCCTTCGATTAAAAATTAGAATTCAAGACCAGCTTCGCGTGCTGCGTCAGCCAAAGCTTGAATACGTCCATGGTACAAGTAACCGCCACGATCGAATACGATTGTCTCGTATCCTTGCTCTTTCGCACGTTTTGCGATCAATTCGCCAACTTTGCGAGCGGATTCTACGTTACCACCATTTTTGATATCTTCACGAAGCTCTTTGTCCATAGTCGAAGCGGAAGCGACTGTTACGCCTTTCACGTCATCGATAAGTTGAGCGTAAATATGTTTAGAAGAACGGAATACGTTCAAGCGAGGACGTTCCGTTGTACCTTCGATTTTTTTACGGACACGCAGGTGTCTTTTCAACCGAGCTTTGTTCTTATCGCCTTTGGTAATCATCGGATTGTTTCACTCCCTTCAGTTTAACCATTAAGCTGCTAAGGTAAGTGAGCTAGGCAAGATCTTACTTCTTCTTGCCTGCTTTACCTTCTTTACGAATGATGCGTTCGCCTTCGTACTTGATACCTTTACCTTTGTAAGGTTCTGGCTCACGTACTGCACGAATGTTCGCTGCATAAGCACCAACGCGCTCTTTATCAATGCCTTTAACGATGATTTTCGTTTGAGCAGGCACTTCGAATTCAATACCAGCTTCCGGTGTAATTTCAACCGGATGGGAGTAACCAACGTTCAAGACAAGCTTGTCGCCGGATTTGTTTGCACGGTAACCTACACCGACCAACTCAAGGGTTTTGGAGAAACCATCAGTTACTCCGCTAACCATGTTGTTGATTACGCTGCGTGTTGTACCGTGCAACGAACGATGAAGTTTATTTTCAGAAGGACGTTCTACGGAAATGACGTTCTCTTCTACAGACACTTTCATGTCTTTGTGAAGTTCACGAGTCAAAGTTCCTTTCGGTCCTTTTACTGTAATAACGTGGTTTTCCAAAGTGACAGTTACGCCACCTGGTACCTCAATTGGTTTGCGACCAATACGGGACATGTTGTTGCACCTCCAATCTTATGCGAATGGTTTACCAAACGTAGCAGATTACCTCGCCGCCGGATTTGGACTGGCGAGCTTCTTTGTCAGTCATGACGCCCTTGGACGTCGAGATGATTGCGATACCGAGACCGCCGAGTACGCGAGGAACCTCATTAGCCTTCGTGTACACGCGCAGTCCTGGTTTACTGATGCGCTTCAAGCCTGTGATAACACGCTCGTTGTTTGCACCGTACTTCAGGAACACGCGAATGATCCCTTGTTTGTTGTCATCGATATATTCAGCGTCACGGATAAAGCCTTCACGCTTCAAGATTTCTGCGATTTGCTTCTTCATAGTAGAAGCAGGCATTTCCACCGTTTCATGACGCACTGTATTAGCATTGCGAATGCGTGTAAGCATATCTGCAATCGGATCGGACATAACCATTAGTGTAAACCTCCTTCCCGCAACAGGGTTGATTACCAGCTTGCTTTTTTAACGCCAGGAATCTGGCCTTTATATGCCAATTCGCGGAAACAAATCCGGCAAATTTTGAACTTACGTAATACGGAATGCGGACGTCCGCAGCGCTCACAGCGCGTATATGCCCGTACTTCAAACTTCGGTTTGCGTTGTTGCTTGATTTTCATCGAAGTTTTTGCCACGTGAGTTGACACCTCCTAGAGATTTGTGTCGATGGATTCAGAACTGATTGCTCAGTCCGTATCTCAAACGTAACCGACCTTTAAAACGAATTACTTCGTGAAAGGCATGCCGAGTTGCGTCAACAATTCGCGGGATTCTTCGTCCGTCTTCGCTGTTGTAACGATGACGATATCCATACCACGAACCTTGTCAATTTTATCATACTCGATTTCAGGGAAGATAATTTGCTCCTTCAAACCGAGTGTGTAGTTGCCGCGGCCGTCAAACGCTTTATTCGAGATACCGCGGAAGTCGCGGACACGAGGAAGCGTGACATTGAACAATTTGTCCAAGAAGTGATACATGCGCTCACCACGCAATGTGACTTTCACACCAATCGGCATTCCCTCACGAAGTTTAAAGCCTGCGATAGACTTCTTCGCGCGAGTGATTACTGGCTTTTGACCAGCGATTAGTTGCAATTCAGCTACTGCAGCATCCAAAACTTTGGAGTTTTGAACAGCCTCACCCATACCAATGTTGATGACGACTTTCTCCACTTTTGGTGCTTGCATTACTGATGTATAGTTGAACTTCTGCACTAGCGCAGGAGTAATTTCGTTTAAATAACGTTCTTTCAAACGAGCTGCCATGTAGAATGGACCTCCTTTCCGAAGCGATTAGTCGATAATTTCGCCGGAGCGTTTAGCTACGCGCACTTTTTTACCGTTTTCCACTTTGTAACCGATGCGCGTTACTTTACCCGACTTTGGATCCACGTGCATAACGTTAGATGCATGAATTGCTGCTTCTTGCTCAACGATACCGCCTTGTGGGTTCTTAGCGTTAGGCTTCTGATGCTTCTTCACCATGTTTACGCCTTCCACAATAACGCGGTTTTCACGAGGGAATGCTGCAATAACACGGCCTTTTTTGCCTTTATCTTTACCCGTAATTACGATGACAGTGTCATCTTTTTTCACGTGCAATTTGTTGTTATGCGACTCGAGAATTTTTTTCAATCGTGGCATGTGTCACACCTCCTGAGTCTTGCCTGGCGGGCAAGCTGATTAGATAACTTCCGGTGCCAGGGAAACGATTTTCATGAAGTCTTTTTCGCGAAGCTCGCGAGCGACAGGTCCGAAAATACGAGTCCCACGTGGGCCCTTATCTTCTTTCACGATAACCGCTGCGTTTTCGTCAAATGCGATGTAAGAACCGTCTTTACGGCGTACAGAACGCTTCGTACGAACGATAACCGCTTTGACTACGTCACCCTTTTTGACAACGCCGCCTGGTGTTGCTTGTTTGACAGAGCATACGATCAAGTCACCGATGTGAGCTGATTTACGGCCAGTACCGCCCAACACACGAATACACATCAGTTCTTTCGCACCAGAGTTGTCTGCTACATTTAAACGTGAAAATGCTTGAATCATTCGAATGTCCTCCTTTCGGTGAAACTATCCGTTCATTAAACGATAACTGCTTTCTCAACGATTTCAACGAGTCTCCAGCGCTTGTCTTTCGACAACGGACGCGTCTCCATGATTTTTACAGTATCGCCAATTTTGGCTTCGTTATTTTCGTCATGCGCTTTGAACTTCTTCGTGTATTTGATGCGTTTGTGATACAAATCATGCTTTTTGTATGTCTCAACCGCTACTACGATTGTTTTGTCCATTTTATCGCTGACAACTTTACCAATTTGCACTTTACGAGCGTTACGTACTTCACTCATTAGTGTTCTGCCTCCTTCCTGGATACAGGATGTCTATTTTTCCGAAACTGACATCTTGGTGTATTAGCTAGTAATACCAAGTTCTCTTTCACGCAGAATCGTATGTGCACGAGCAATCGCTTTACGCACGTCACGAATGCGAGTTGGGTTGTCAAGCTGTCCGGTAGCCAATTGGAAACGGAGGTTGAAAAGTTCTTCCTTGAATCCGGCAATCTTTTGTTCGATTTCGGCAGTGGTCAAGTTGCGGAATTCACTAGCTTTCATTTGCTTCACCACCCATTTCTTCACGTTTCACAAACTTAGTCTTGATAGGCAGTTTGTGAGCAGCAAGGCGCATAGCTTCGCGAGCTACCTCTTCAGGTACACCGGAAAGTTCGAACATTACTTTACCAGGCTTAACTACAGCAACCCACTTCTCAACGTTACCTTTACCGCTACCCATACGAACCTCAAGCGGCTTAGCCGTTACTGGTTTATCTGGGAAAATTTTAATCCATACTTTACCGCCACGTTTGATGTAACGAGTCATCGCAATACGAGCAGCCTCGATTTGACGATTCGTAATCCATGTAGGCTCCAATGCTTGCAACCCGTATTCACCGAAGTGAACTGTCGTGCCACCTTTAGCTTGACCCTTCATGCGTCCTTTTTGCTGCTTCCGGTGTTTTACACGTTTAGGTACCAACATGATTAGTTGCCTCCTTCCTCAACAGCCTTTTTCTTAGCCGTAGGAAGTACCTCTCCACGATAAATCCATACTTTTACGCCGATACGGCCGTAAGTTGTATGAGCTTCAGCTGTGCCGTAGTCGATGTCGGCGCGAAGCGTATGAAGTGGCACTGTCCCTTCGCTGTAACCTTCTGTACGAGCGATTTCAGCACCGCCCAAACGACCGCTAACTTGTGTCTTAATCCCTTTCGCACCAGAGCGCATGGAACGTTGAATTGACTGTTTCAAAGCGCGGCGGAAAGAAACGCGGCGTTCCAGTTGTTGTGCAATGCTCTCTGCAACGAGAGTTGCGTCCAAATCTGGAGTTTTGATTTCCGAGATGTTGATGTGTACTTTTTTGCCGTTAGCAATTTTCGTTACTTCACGACGAAGTGCTTCAACTTCGGAACCGCCCTTACCGATTACCATACCCGGTTTCGCAGTGTGGATTGTAACGTTCACGCGGTTAGCTGCACGTTCAATCTCAATGCGGGATACGGCGGATTCTTTCAATTTATTCTTAAGGAATTCACGAATCTTCACGTCTTCGATGAGCAATGTACCGAAATCTTTTTCGGCATACCACTTGGATTCCCAATCGCGGATAACGCCCACTCGAAGTCCGACTGGATTTACCTTTTGACCCACACGTTGTCCCTCCTTATTTTTCAGATACTACAAGCGTGATGTGGCTTGTTCTTTTGTTAATGCGGCTCGCACGTCCCATAGCGCGTGGACGGAAACGTTTCATCGTTGGTCCTTGGTTTACGAAGACTTCCGAAATAACGAGACTATTAACGTCCATTTGATGGTTGTGTTCTGCATTGGCAATTGCAGAGTTCAACAATTTTTCAACCACTGGCGAAGCTGACTTCGGCGTGTGGCGCAAAATTGCGATTGCTTCGCCCACTTGTTTGCCGCGGATCAAGTCAATAACCAGCTTAACCTTGCGTGGGGCGATGCGAATGTTATTCGCATGTGCTTTTGCTTGCATGGAAGTACCTCCCCTCGAATGCTATATCAATAATTAGCGTTTGCCTGTTTTTCTGTCATCGTCATGACCTTTGTACGTACGTGTTGGTGCGAATTCGCCAAGCTTATGCCCAACCATATCTTCCGTTACGTATACTGGTACATGTTTACGTCCGTCATATACCCCGAACGTATGACCGATAAATTGAGGGAAAATTGTAGAACGACGGGACCAAGTCTTGATAACAACTTTCTTGCTTGTATCGTTCAATCCTTCAACTTTCTTCATCAGGTGACCATCAACGAATGGTCCTTTTTTCAAACTGCGACCCATATATGAATCCTCCCTTCGACAGAACTGATTCGTTTGTGATTACGCTGCTGCGCAATCAAATGGAAACATATTATTTCGTGCGACGACGAACGATATATTTATCGGAATGTTTACCTTTTTTACGCGTTTTGTAACCAAGTGTCGGTTTGCCCCATGGAGACATAGGAGACTTACGACCGATTGGAGCTTTACCTTCACCACCACCGTGAGGGTGATCAACCGGGTTCATTACCACACCACGAACGACTGGACGTTTGCCCAACCAGCGGTTACGGCCTGCTTTACCGATTTTGATAAGCTCATGGTCACCGTTACCTACGGAACCGATTGTAGCACGGCACACTTTCAACAATTTACGAACTTCGCCAGAAGACAAACGTACTGTTACGTACTTCTCTTCTTTACCAAGCAATTGAGCTTCCGTACCAGCGGCGCGAACCAACTGACCACCCTTGCCTGGTTGCAATTCGATGTTGTGGATAACTGTACCTACTGGAATGTTTTCCATTGGCAATGCGTTACCGATCTTGATGTCTGCGCCGGTACCGGACTCGATAACGTCGCCTACTTTCAATCCTTTAGGAGCGATGATATAACGCTTTTCACCATCAGCATAGTTGATCAACGCAATGTTGGAAGTACGGTTTGGATCGTACTCGATTGTAGCAACGCGGCCTGGAATGCCATCCTTGTTACGTTTGAAATCGATGATACGGTATTTACGTTTGTGGCCACCACCGTGGTGACGAACCGTAATTTTACCTTGGTTGTTGCGGCCAGCAGTTTTGCTCAAAGGCGCCAGCAACGATTTCTCCGGTACATTCGTTGTAATTTCTTCGAACGTGGACACGCTCATATTACGACGAGCCGGGGATGTCGGTTTGTACTTTTTGATAGGCACTTGTTTTCCCTCCTTACTTCAGAAGTCTATATTAAACCGTCTCGAAGAACTCGAGTGGCTTGCTGTCTTTTGCCAAAGTGACGAACGCTTTCTTCCATTCGGAAGTGTAGCCGGAGTGACGGCCATAGCGTTTTGGCTTAGCAGGCATACGAAGCGTGTTCACGTTCGCTACCTTCACTTTGAAGATTTGCTCTACAGCCAATTTGATTTCAGTCTTGTTAGCACGCATATCAACTTCGAATACGTATTTCAAGTCATTCATCATGTCTGCTGTACGCTCAGTAATAACCGGACGCTTAATGATATCGCGAGGGTCTTTCATTATGCGAACACCTCCTCTACCTTCTGAACCGCATCCTTCGTGATGATGAGCTTCTCATGGCGAAGAACATCATATACGTTAACACCATCAGCTGCAACAAGCTTCACAGAAGGAATGTTGCGAGCGGAAAGTGCCACGTTGTCGTTGTACTCAGGAAGCACGACAAGCGCTTTGCGATCCACTTTTAGGTTGTTCAATACTGCCGCGAATTCCTTCGTTTTAGGCGTGTTCAAAGCAAGGCTATCGATTACGATAATTTGCTCTGCCAACACTTTCGAAGACAATGCGGATTTAATCGCCAAACGACGAACTTTCTTAGGAAGCTTGTAAGCATAGCTACGTGGTGTCGGTCCAAATACTGTACCGCCGCCAACCCATTGTGGCGAACGAATGGAACCTTGACGCGCACGACCTGTGCCTTTTTGTTTCCATGGTTTACGACCGCCGCCGCGAACTTCGGAACGGCCTTTAACTTTATGAGTACCTTGACGCATAGATGCAAGCTGCATCACAACTGCATCATGAAGTACGTTTTTGTTTGGTTCAATGCCGAATACGCTGTCGGACAATTCGATCTCGCCAACTTGCGCACCGCTCATGTTGTAAACTGCTACTTTAGGCATAATGTGCTCCTCCTTTCCTCACCAATTACTTTTTAATTGCAGATTTAACGTTAACGAAGCTGTTTTTAGGGCCTGGAATAGAACCTTTAACGAGGATAACATTGCGTTCTGCATCCACTTTAACAACTTCAAGATTTTGAATTGTTACAGTGTCAGTACCCATGTGACCTGGAAGGCGTTTGCCCTTCGGTACGCGGTTCGCTTGAATGGAACCCATGGAACCTGGTCCACGATGGTAACGGGAACCGTGAGACATAGGACCCGTGCTTTGTCCCCAACGCTTAATTACGCCGGCAAAGCCTTTACCTTTCGAGATACCTGTAACGTCAACGAATTCTCCCTCAGCGAACAAATCAGCCTTCAATTCTTGGCCAACTTCATATTGAGAAAGATCCACACCACGAAGTTCCTTAACGTAGCGCTTAGGTGTTGCGTTAGCTTTTTTCGCGTGACCGATTTCTGGTTTCGTAGCACGCTTTTCTTTCTTATCAGCGTAGCCGATTTGAATAGCTTCGTAGCCATCGTTCTCAACGTCTTTCTTTTGAAGAACGACGCAAGGGCCAGCTTCGATAACAGTTACCGGCAGTACATTACCTTCAGCGGTAAATACTTGAGTCATGCCGAGCTTTTTACCTAAGATACCTTTCATGTTGACACCTCTTTTCTTTCCTTAGTCCGTTCATAATGAAGTAGAAACGGCTTCGCTATCCACATGTGGATAACCGTTTCAACTGTCTTACAATTTAATTTCGATATCTACACCGGACGGCAAGTCCAAGCGCATCAGCGCGTCCACCGTTTGCGGCGTTGGATTCACGATGTCGATAAGGCGCTTATGAGTGCGCATTTCGAACTGCTCGCGGGAATCCTTATACTTGTGCACCGCACGAAGAATCGTAATGATTTGCTTCTCCGTTGGCAACGGGATTGGACCGGATACTCCAGCACCGGAACGTTTAGCCGTTTCAACGATTTTCTCAGCGGATTGGTCAAGAATTCTGTGATCGTATGCTTTCAAGCGGATACGAATTTTTTGCTTTGCCATTTTAGTCCCTCCTTTTATCGCCCAATTTTGCATCGGACATACTCCGTGAAAATTTTCCTAACACATCGCCATGGCAAAGGGGCCGGGTGTGTCGGTAACCTCTCACTTCATCGCAACGTCGACGAACAACATTCACTATTATATATAAATGTCCCGACTATTGCAAGTTTTTTTCGTAACTCTTTTTGACGATGCTTGCAGACAGCCAGGACACTACATGAATCGATTCTATTAGGCACTTGTTAGAGTCTATCACAATTTATATAAATAATGAAAGTTGAAGGTTCTGGATGTTGTTCCAGCCTCCGTAAGCTGCCCGAATTACTTCGCTCTCCATACTGTGCCGTCGGAGAACTTAACCGATGTAAGTTTAGCATTCGCCTTGACCATATCGTTATAAAAATCCATCACCCATGTAAATTCAATAACATCTCCAGGTCCATACTTCCCAAAATCTTTAGCTCGTCCTTTTACTTGGCTTTCCCCAGTGATGCTGTTCTTCACGATGCGACCTTTCCCATCATAACCGGTTATCGTCAATTCAAAAGAAACGACTTTTTTCTCAGTTAGATTTTTTAGTGATAAGTTGACTTCTGGACTTCCAAAACGATTGTAAGTAATTTTTTGTGTTACGAATTTAAGAGGACGATTTCCGTTATTTTTTAGTTCCTCTTTCAATTTCATGTAGTATTCTTTTTCCGCTGCTTCCATATAGGTCTTCACACTTTTCAATTGGAACAATACGTCTTCTGCCATTGTCTTGCTCTTATAATAATCACTATCTTGCTTCAAGTATGGATTATCGATTTGATCTCCAGTCGATGTAATTACATATTCAACAGTTGAACCAATGTAAGTATCTACAAGCTTCTCTTTTGAATCTGGATCAATGAGTCCTTGGATATCTGCAAATTGCTTACCTGAAGTATCGATAACTTCACTTACGTCATACAAATTCCCTCTATACATGAAGAAGTGTTTAATGCTTATTTCATTTATCTGTTTATCACTTCTATTATATGCCTTATCACCTGCAATCCAAATGCCGAGAGTATTTTCATATTCCATATTGCCTAGTTTTAACTCAAGCGTTTTACTTTGTCCATTCCATAGTACTTCACCAAACAAAGCTAAGTCATTTAATCGAATAACAGCTGAATTATCAATTTGATATGTAGTAAGCTTGCGATTACCTAACAAAACGTCTTTTTGCGTGAAATGAACGTTTGTGAGCTTGCTTGTTGGCTTCTTTATTTTATCAGCTGCCATCCCTTTTACAGGTTTACTTGTATTTCGAAGAATTCGAATTGGTCCGGAATTCCCATTGGCTTGTATGTCGAACCCATATTGTGATAAATGACTAACTGGAATCCACAGTGAATCGCGAAACGTATACCCTGTAATAGCTATTCCATTAATTGAACCTTTTAATTGTGCCTTAGAAACTTTACCTACTATTGTACCTTCCTTCAAAAATTCTGATTTCGCTGAAGCGGTACCAGCCATAGACGTTAATAGCAACACACTCACTAGCGTTAAAACAATTGCGTGACTCATCCACTTTCTCATTTGTCTCCCCCTGTTCATCATATCGAAGTAAATACGAAAGCAATCATAACACGATAAACTGCCATAACATAGAAAAAGACTAGTTATTAAACCAGTCTCTTCCACTGTATGCTATATTTCTATCGAATAAGAAATCAATTAGACTACAAATGCTTCGTCGTTCGGTTGAGCTGCTCTGCAGATGCCGCAACTTCAGCTGTCGCCTCATGGATATGACTGATCATTTGCAGCAAATCGCTCATCTCTCCTTGGATATGCTCCATTTTCGATGTACTGTGCTCAACATGATCAACAATTTGCTGGAACGCGTTTCCGGCAGCATCTGCTTGTCCCCGAACTGCTCCTACACTCGACTTCACAACTTCAATATTATATACAACTGCATTCGTTGCCAAATTCGAATTGCCGACGAGTTCTTCAATATGAGCTACGGTATCCTTTGTATGATCAGCCAGCTTGTTCACTTCTTTGGCTACTACAGCGAAACCTGCACCATGTTCACCTGCACGCGCTGCTTCAATAGATGCATTAAGCGACAGCAGTTTCGTTTGACCTGCAATTTCCTTTACAGCACTAACAATTGTCCTGATCTGAGCAGACGTGTCCTTCAACTGATCAACATGCCCCTTCATCAGCAAAGCGTTGTGGTCAATGTCCTGAATACGCTCGATATACGTACGCATCATTCGCTCCCCCTCATCTGCCTCTAGTTGAGCATGCCGTACAGTAGAAGCTGTATGTTCAATGATATTTTTTACACTCTTGCCTCGTTCGACCAGTTGTTCAATTGTATGCTTTGTTTCCGTCGTTAACAGTTCAAGTTGATTACTAAGTTGTGCGATACTCCCCTTCAGTTCATTCTTGACCTGTTGATATTGTTCTTCTCGTTCTAATCGGTTTCGTTCTTCATATGCCTCAAGGACAAGCTGTTGTTCCAAGTTCAATATTTTATTCACAGCCAAGATCGCCTTCATTCGATCTTCTACGTTGCGGATCTCCGCTGCAATCAGATCAAGAAGCCGGTTCTGCATATTCTGAAAAGCTGCCATGTACCATTTCGTTTCGAGACCGATATGGCGATGAACGTCTGCAATCCGAATTCGTTTCACTACAAATTCATCATTTATCTTTCCATCAAACATTTCTTCGATATGACGCTCGAGCGTTAGCTGCAATCGTTCGATTGTACTATGTTTTGTTATGAGTTGCTTTAAATGCTCTACACTCAAAATAACCGAATAAAATGCCTCCGTTAATGATTTCATATGCGGCAATAAATATGGCTTGAGCTGGCGCAGTAAAGTTAGGTCTTCTGTTGTCAATCCGATCACTTCGATTTGTTTATGTATAGGATGAGTTGTGGATAAATGAATCATACCTTGCTCCATTAATTTATCTTCTTCGTATATTGCTGCAATTCTATCCACAGCTTGTTCCTTATTCCACTTTCCTGCCCATCCTAATAACTTTTTGCTCATTTCAGTCGCTCTTCCTTCCTGCGCCTCACTTATCGGCCTAAATCCCTATATTACTAGCTCTACATACCTATATGTAAGCGTATATTGTTACATATTATAGCGCTATAACAGAAATCATGTACAGTGATCTGAAAGGGACTTCTTGAAAGAATATTGAACAAAAGCTGAGTTTTTTGTAAAGCAAAAAGCCCCTTATCCGTAAGGATAAGGGGCTCTTATTACCGACTATTGTCGGTACTATCATTATTTAATGATAGTTGCAACCGCACCAGCACCTACTGTACGGCCACCTTCGCGGATCGCGAAGCGTGTACCTTCTTCGATCGCGATTGGAGCGATCAATTGTACAGTAACTGTGATGTTGTCACCAGGCATAACCATTTCAGTACCTTCTGGCAAGTTGATGATACCAGTTACGTCCGTTGTACGGAAGTAGAACTGTGGACGGTAGCCTGTGAAGAATGGCTTATGACGGCCACCTTCTTCTTTAGTCAAAACGTAAACTTGAGCAGTGAACTCAGTATGTGGTTTAACCGAACCTGGTTTAACCAATACTTGACCACGCTCGATGTTGCTGCGGTCTACACCACGAAGCAACGCACCGATGTTGTCACCAGCTTGAGCGGAATCCAAAAGTTTACGGAACATTTCAACGCCTGTTACTACGGACTTACGAGTCTCTTCTTGGATACCAACGATTTCGATCTCGTCGCCGACTTTAACAGTACCACGCTCTACGCGGCCAGTAGCAACTGTACCACGACCAGTGATGGAGAATACGTCCTCGACTGGCATCAAGAATGGCTTGTCAGTGTCACGTTCTGGAGTTGGGATGTACTCGTCGATTTGTGTGAACAATTCAACGATTTTGTCAGCCCATTCTCCGTCTGGGTTTTGAAGAGCTTCACGAGCGGAACCGCGGATAACTGGAGTGTCATCGCCAGGGAATTCGTATTCGCTAAGCAAATCGCGAATTTCCATTTCAACCAATTCCAACAACTCTTCGTCTTCAACCATGTCGCATTTGTTCATGAATACGACGATGTAAGGTACGCCTACTTGGCGAGACAACAAGATGTGCTCGCGTGTTTGTGGCATTGGGCCGTCAGCTGCGGATACTACGAGAATCGCGCCATCCATTTGAGCAGCACCAGTGATCATGTTTTTAACATAGTCGGCGTGACCTGGGCAGTCAACGTGTGCATAGTGACGGTTAGCGGACTCATACTCTACGTGGGACGTGGAGATTGTGATACCGCGCTCGCGCTCTTCTGGAGCTTTATCGATTTGATCGAATGCTACAGCTGCACCGTTACCATATTTTTTAGACAGAACTGTTGTGATAGCCGCTGTCAAAGTTGTTTTACCATGGTCAACGTGACCAATTGTACCGATATTAACGTGCGGTTTCGTACGTTCAAACTTAGCCTTTGCCATTTGAACTAGTCCTCCTTCAATAAGTGGAATAGATATATGTTATAAGCAGCCGAGACACATGACAAGTCATGCGCTCAGCCGATAGCAAATGAATCAGAAGCGAAATTATTCGCCTTTGTTCTTCGCGATAATCTCTTCGGAGATATTCTTAGGAACTTCTTCATAGTGAGAGAGTTCCATAGAGAACACACCGCGTCCTTGAGTACCGGAACGCAATGTTGTGGAGTAACCGAACATCTCGGAGAGAGGCACCTTAGCACGGATAATTTGTGCACCTGCACGAGTATCCATACCTTCGATACGACCACGGCGGGAGTTCAACATACCCATAACGTCGCCCATGTACTCTTCTGGTACTGTAACTTCTACTTTCATGATTGGCTCAAGCAATACTGGCTTACACTTGTCCTTAGCAGCTTTAAGCGCCATGGAACCAGCGATTTTAAACGCCATTTCATTGGAGTCAACATCATGGTAGGAACCATCGAAGATAGTAGCCTTGAGGTCAACCAATGGGAAGCCTGCCAAGACACCGTTCTTCATGGATTCTTCAATACCAGCTTGAACCGCAGGTACGTATTCACGAGGGACTACGCCACCAACGATTTTGTTCTCGAACACGAATCCTGATCCTGCTTCGAGAGGTTCGAAGTCGATCCATACGTGACCGTATTGACCACGACCACCGGACTGACGTACGAATTTACCTTCAACTTTAGCCTGTTGACGGAATGTCTCACGGTAAGCAACCTGTGGGCTACCTACGTTCGTCTCAACCTTAAACTCACGACGCATACGGTCGATGATGATATCGAGGTGAAGCTCACCCATACCGGACAAGATCGTTTGACCTGTCTCCTCATCAGTGTAAACACGGAGTGTTGGGTCTTCTTCTGTCAATTTCGACAAAGCAGTACCCATTTTATCTTGGTCTGCTTTTGTCTTCGGCTCAACTGCGATACTGATAACCGGATCTGGGAAGTTCATGGATTCCAAGATGATCGGAGACTTCTCATCGCAGAGTGTGTCGCCTGTACCGGTATCTTTCAAACCAACGGCAGCAGCGATATCGCCAGCATGTACTGTAGCGATTTCTTCACGGCTGTTCGCATGCATTTGAAGGATACGGCCAATACGTTCACGTTTGCCTTTTGTCGCGTTCAAGACGTAAGAACCGGAGTTCAATACACCAGAGTAAACGCGGAAGAACGTCAACTTACCAACATAAGGGTCAGTCATGATCTTGAACGCAAGTGCCGAGAACGGCTCTTCGTCCGAAGAATGACGAACTTCTTCTTCACCATCTTCAAGATGACCTTTAATGTCAGGTACATCAAGTGGGGATGGCAAGTAGTCAACGACAGCGTCAATCATGAGCTGCACGCCTTTGTTACGGTAAGAAGAACCACATACTACTGGGAAGATTTGAACATTACATACCCCTTTACGAAGAGCAGCTTTCAGTTCTGGAACCGAAATCTCTTCTCCTTCGAGGTATTTCATCATCAGCTCTTCGTCGAGTTCTGCGATTTTCTCGATCATTTCCATACGAAGTTCAGCGACTTTGTCTTTGAACTCAGCAGGAACTTCTGTTTCATCAACTTCTTTACCCAAGTCATCTTTGAAGATGTAAGCTTTCTCTTCCATCAAATCAATGATGCCTGTGAAGTCGTTTTCTGCACCGATAGGCAGCTGAATTGCAACAGCGTTCGCTTGCAAACGATCCTTCATGGACTCAATAACGTTGAGGTAATCAGCGCCGATGATGTCCATTTTGTTAACGTAAGCGATACGAGGTACGCTGTACTTGTCAGCTTGACGCCATACCGTTTCAGATTGCGGTTCTACGCCTTCTTTAGCGGAGAACACGCCTACTGCTCCGTCCAATACGCGAAGGGAACGCTCAACCTCTACCGTAAAGTCAACGTGCCCCGGAGTGTCGATGATATTTACACGATGGCCCTTCCATTGCGCTGTAGTCGCAGCGGAAGTGATCGTAATACCACGCTCTTGCTCTTGTTCCATCCAGTCCATCGTAGCGGCGCCTTCATGCACCTCTCCGATTTTGTGAGTACGGCCTGTGTAGAACCAAGATACGTTCCGTAGTTGTTGTTTTACCGGCATCGATGTGAGCCATGATTCCGATGTTACGCGTATTTGCTAAGGAGAACTCTCTTGCCATGGTATGGTCTCCCTTCAAATTGGGTTTGGTTACTCGAATATCGAGACCAAAACAGCTTTATCCTACCAACGGTAGTGAGCAAACGCTTTGTTCGCTTCAGCCATTTTGTGCGTATCTTCGCGTTTTTTAACTGCTGCACCAGTGTTGTTGGAAGCATCGATAATCTCTGCTGCCAAACGCTCTTCCATCGTTTTCTCACCGCGGTTGCGGGAGTAGTTAACCAACCAGCGCAATCCCAAGGATGTGCGGCGCTCAGGTTTAACTTCGATAGGTACTTGATAGTTAGAACCACCTACACGGCGAGCTTTAACTTCAAGGACTGGCATGATGTTTTTCAGTGCTGCTTCAAATACTTCCATAGGATCGTTGCCTGTACGCTCACGAATGATTTCGAAAGAGTTGTACAAGATCGATTGAGCAACACCACGTTTACCGTCGAGCATGATGCGGTTGATCAAGCGAGTAACAAGCTTGCTGTTATACACCGGATCCGGCAACACGTCGCGCTTAGTAACAGGACCTTTGCGTGGCATGTGAATCCCCCTTTCTGAGTAGCATTAACTTCTTATTTCTTAGCTTTAGGACGCTTCGTACCGTATTTGGAACGAGCTTGCATACGATTGTTTACACCTGCAGTATCCAATGCACCGCGAACGATGTGGTAACGAACACCCGGAAGGTCTTTTACACGACCACCACGAACGAGAACAACACTGTGCTCTTGCAAGTTGTGGCCGATACCACCGATGTACGCTGTAACTTCTACACGGTTCGTCAAGCGAACACGAGCATATTTACGAAGCGCGGAGTTCGGTTTCTTCGGAGTCATTGTACCTACACGAGTGCAGACACCGCGTTTTTGTGGCGCGCTCAAATCCGTTTCTTCGCGTTTCAACGCGTTGAAACCTTTTTGCAAAGCTGGGGATTTGGATTTAGTTACTTTATCTTTGCGGCCCTTACGTACCAATTGGTTAATTGTTGGCATGTTGGCACCCCCTTCCCATATTATCGACACCTTCACAAATCATTCATTTAAGTCCACAGATCCAGGTGGTTCATAAATGAACAAATGAAATGTCTTTGCCCCAGAATTTCTTCTGTTACAAAAACAATCGGCTTCCCTATTCTTCTTCAACGACAGCTGCGACTGCTGCACCTACTTCAATGCCGCATGCCTTGCCAAGGTCGCGCATCGTGCTGACATATGTCAATTTGATGCCCTTCTTCTCACATAAGCTTACGACTTTCGATGTAACGTGTTCATCAGCGTCTTCGGCAATGTACACCTCGATGGCTTTATCAAGTTCAACCATCTTCAATGTTTGCTTCGTCCCAATACGAATTGTTGCATCCTGTAAACCTTTTTCATTACACATGATGCATGTTCCTCCAAAAGTACAGGTCTTTGTCTTGGGCACACTACGACATAATAGCACTTCGTTTACCCAGTGTCAAGCAATTTCATAACTTCTTTTTTAAAACGATATATTTGTCACAAAAATGGAGGTTGGCGCCATCTAGACAGCGCCAACCACCTCATTTGAAACCTCTATAGTAGAGCTTACTCCGCTGCGCCAACTCCTGCTGCATCTAGGGATTCTTCCGTTACTTCCTCGTCAAGCGGATTAATCACTTTAACGCTGCGATAACGGTTCATACCTGTACCTGCAGGAATCAACTTACCGATAATAACGTTCTCTTTCAAGCCGAGCAATTGGTCGACTTTACCTTTGATCGCTGCATCAGTAAGAACGCGAGTCGTCTCCTGGAAGGATGCTGCAGACAAGAAGGAGTCTGTCTCCAAGGATGCCTTCGTGATACCGAGCAAGATCGGTTTCGCAACAGCAGGTTCCTTGCCAGAGAGGATCGCTTCTTTGTTCGCTGCTTCATATTCATGCATGTCAACGAATGACCCTGGAAGCAATGTCGTTTCACCCGCATCGATGATACGGATTTTGCGAAGCATTTGCTTGATCATAACTTCAACGTGCTTATCGTTAATTTCTACCCCTTGGTTCCGGTATACGCGTTGAACTTCCTGCAAGATGTAGTTCTGAACGCCACGGATACCTTTAATGCGGAGCATTTCTTTAGGGTCGATAGAACCGTCTGTAATCTCATCGCCGGCTTCGATTGCCATGCCTTCGCTTACGCGGACACGAGAACCGTATGTGACGGAGTACACTTTGGACTCTGCCTCACCTTGGACTTCGATTTCACGACGATCTTTCGCTTCGCGAATTTCTTTAACCACACCATCGATCTCGGAAATGATCGCTTGCCCTTTCGGATTGCGCGCCTCGAACAACTCTTGGATACGCGGCAAACCTTGTGTAATATCGTCACCCGCGACACCACCGGTATGGAACGTACGCATGGTGAGCTGTGTACCTGGTTCACCGATGGACTGAGCCGCGATGATACCAACAGATTCACCAATTTCAACGTGCTTACCAGTCGCCAGGTTGCGACCATAACAAATCTTACATACACCGTGACGAGCACGGCAGCTGAGTACGGAACGAATCATCATCTTCTTGACGCCAGCATTGACGATCAACTCTGCCTTATCCGTATCAATCAGTTCGTTACGGTTAACAAGGATCTCCTTTGTCTCCGGATGACGAACCGTTTCACCGGAATAGCGACCTTCGATACGGTCGTACAAGCCTTCGATAACTTCCTTACCGTCGGAGATGTTGGCTACTAAGAAGCCTTTATCCGTACCGCAATCTTCTTCACGAACGATAACGTCTTGTGCAACGTCAACGAGACGACGAGTCAAGTAACCCGAATCCGCCGTACGAAGAGCCGTATCCGCGAGACCTTTACGCGCACCGTGAGTGGAAATAAAGTATTCCAAGACCGTCAGGCCCTCACGGAAGTTCGATTTAATTGGCAACTCGATGATTCGACCCGACGGGTTGGCCATGAGACCACGCATACCACCCAACTGAGTAATCTGCGATTTGTTACCCCGTGCTTTGGAGTCAACCATGAGCATGATGGAGTTGTAGCTTTCCATCGATTTCATCAAAATCTCGGTAATACGATCTTTCGTGTTCGACCATACCTCGATAACACGATCGTAACGTTCCTCATTCGTAATCAGACCACGACGATACTGATTTGTAATGACACGAACCTTCTCTTCGGATTCCTTCAAAATATCCACTTTCTCTTGCGGTACGATAACGTCGGATACCGCAATCGAGATACCTGCTTTTGTGGAATACGTAAAGCCGATCTCCTTGATTCGATCCAAAATAACCGAAGTCTTCGTTGTATGGAATACATCGAAGCAGCGGGCGATAATTTGACCAAGATAGTCTTTACCTACCCCACCTGTTTGCGGAATATTTTCGATTATTTCTCTAATATTCGCGCCTTTCTCGTATACGAAATAATGATCCGGTGTTCCCTCGAACAAATTGCGCTTCGTCGGCTCATTGATGTACGGGAAATCTGCCGGGAATATTTCGTTGAAAATGATACGTCCAACCGTTGTAATAAGGAACGCATCTTGTTGTTTTTCAGTAAAGTCAGACTTGCCCAATTCACGTACTGGAATTGCAACACGTGCATGCAAGGATGCTGAACCACGTTGATAAGCAGATACAGCCTCATTGACGGAGCCAAAGATCATACCTGTTCCTTTAGCTTCCTTGTTGTCCATCGTCAAGTAGAAGGATCCAAGAACCATATCCTGAGATGGTGTTACAACTGGCTTACCGTCTTTCGGATTCAAGATGTTGCCGGAAGCGAGCATAAGAAGACGGGCTTCTGCTTGTGCTTCTGCAGACAACGGAACGTGAACCGCCATTTGGTCACCGTCGAAGTCAGCGTTGTAGGCTGTACATACGAGTGGGTGAAGACGGATTGCTTTCCCTTCTACCAGAATCGGTTCAAATGCTTGGATACCGAGACGGTGAAGTGTTGGTGCACGGTTAAGCAATACTGGATGCTCACGAATAACTTCTTCGAGAACGTCCCATACTTCCGGGCTAATGCGCTCTACTTTACGCTTCGCGCTCTTAATGTTGTGTGCCAAACCTTTATTCACGAGTTCTTTCATGACAAAAGGTTTGAACAGCTCAAGCGCCATTTCCTTCGGCAAACCACATTGGTACATCTTCAAGTAAGGACCTACGACGATAACGGAACGACCAGAGTAGTCAACCCGTTTCCCGAGCAAGTTCTGACGGAAGCGACCTTGCTTACCTTTAAGCATATGGCTGAGCGATTTCAATGGACGGTTACCAGGGCCTGTTACTGGACGACCACGGCGACCGTTATCAATCAAGGCGTCTACTGCTTCTTGCAGCATGCGCTTCTCGTTCTGCACGATAATGTCCGGAGCACCCAAGTCAAGCAAACGCTTCAAACGGTTGTTCCGGTTGATAACACGGCGATACAGGTCATTCAAGTCAGACGTCGCGAAGCGACCGCCATCGAGCTGTACCATTGGACGAAGCTCTGGAGGAATAACCGGAAGAACATCGAGAATCATCCAATCTGGTTGGTTACCAGAGTTACGGAATGCCTCGATTACTTCTAGTCGCTTGATCGCACGGTTGCGGCGTTGGCCTTGTGCCGTACGAAGCTCTTCCTTCAGCACTTCAAGTTCTTTCTCAACATCCAAGTCTTGCAACAGCTTCTTAACTGCTTCAGCACCCATACCAGCTTGGAATGCATGACCATATTTCTCACGGTAGCTGCGATATTCCTTCTCGGAAAGCAGTTGCTTTTTCTCAAGAGGTGTATCCCCAGGCTCTGTTACAACATAAGACGCAAAGTAAATGATCTCTTCCAAGGAGCGTGGAGACATGTCCAGCGCCAAGCCCATGCGGCTTGGAATTCCCTTGAAGTACCAAATGTGCGATACAGGAGCAGCCAATTCAATATGGCCCATCCGTTCACGGCGCACCTTCTGGCGTGTTACTTCAACGCCGCATCGATCACAGACAACGCCTTTGTAACGTACACGCTTGTATTTACCGCAATGACACTCCCAGTCCTTCGTCGGTCCGAAAATCTTCTCGCAGAACAAACCTTCTTTCTCCGGCTTGAGCGTACGATAGTTAATCGTTTCCGGCTTCTTGACTTCGCCACGGGACCAAGAACGAATCTTTTCGGGAGAGGCAAGCCCGATTTTCATAAATTCAAAATTGTTGACGTCCATCAAGGAGCGACCCTCCTTAATCTGTACTTGAGTGTACCGCTCTGTCAGTACACAGGAGCGGAATTCTGTGTTCGAACCATATATGGGCTGGCGGTGGCCGTATAGCAATTCGCTAACGGCCACCGTCCGATCCAACGTTATACGACTTCGGCAGCTTACTCGGTGACGTACTCGTCATCCATGCCGAGATTCAACTTATCCTGCGGAATATCGTCATCTTCATCGATTTCACGCATCTCAATTTCTTCTTCGTTCTCTGTCAAGATCTTGACATCCATACCCAAGCTTTGCAGCTCTTTGATAAGAACCTTGAACGATTCAGGAACACCTGGCTCAGGAACATTTTCGCCCTTCACAATCGATTCATACGTCTTCACGCGGCCGACGACATCATCGGACTTGACTGTAAGAATCTCTTGCAATGTATAAGCTGCACCATAGGCTTCGAGTGCCCATACCTCCATCTCCCCGAAGCGCTGACCACCGAACTGTGCTTTACCACCAAGCGGCTGCTGCGTAACGAGAGAGTATGGTCCAGTAGAACGAGCATGGATCTTATCATCAACCATGTGTGCGAGCTTGATCATGTACATGACACCAACCGTAACTTCGCGCTCGAACGGGTCACCTGTACGACCATCGTACAAGATTGTCTTACCGTTGCGCTGCATGCCTGCTTCTTCCATCGTATCGAACACGTCATACTCTGTAGCACCGTCGAATACCGGAGTAGCCATGTGCATACCGAGATAACGTGCCGCCATACCCAAGTGAACCTCGAGTACCTGACCGATGTTCATCCGCGATGGTACCCCTAGTGGGTTCAAGACGACTTGAACAGGCGTACCGTCCGGAAGGAACGGCATATCTTCTTCAGGCAAGATATGTGCGATGACACCCTTGTTACCGTGGCGTCCCGCCATCTTATCGCCCTCGGAAATTTTACGTTTTTGGGCAATATAAACACGAACGAGTTGATTCACACCTGGAGGGAGTTCGTCCCCGTTCTCACGTGTAAATACTTTAACATCAACGACGATACCGTCAGTACCGTGAGGCACACGCAAGGAAGTATCACGTACTTCACGCGCCTTCTCGCCGAAGATTGCATGCAAGAGGCGTTCTTCTGCTGTCAGTTCCGTAACCCCTTTAGGTGTTACTTTACCAACGAGAATGTCACCGTCTTTAATTTCCGCACCGACGCGAATGATTCCGCGCTCATCCAAGTTCTTGAGCGCTTCTTCGCCGACGTTCGGAATATCACGAGTAATCTCTTCTGGTCCAAGTTTCGTATCACGAGCTTCGGACTCGTACTCTTCGATGTGAATGGACGTGTATACATCCTCTTTCACCATCTTCTCGGAGAGCAAGATCGCATCCTCGTAGTTGTAACCTTCCCATGTCATGAACGCGACAACAACGTTGCGTCCAAGGGCCAATTCACCGACCTCTGTGGAAGGGCCGTCCGCCAAGATGTCGCCTTTCTTAACGATATCGCCTTTCTTGGCAAGTGGACGTTGGTTAATGCATGTTCCTTGGTTGGAACGCATAAACTTCTGCAATTTATATTTGACGAGGTCACCTCTGACCTCTTTACCATCAATCACTTCAACCTTGCGAACTTGAACTTCATTCGCTGTAACACGCTCGATGACACCGTCTACTTTGGAGACGATACATACACCAGAGTCTTTTGCAGACTTGTATTCCATTCCTGTACCAACAAACGGAGCTTCTGGTATGAGCAAAGGCACCGCTTGCCGCTGCATGTTCGATCCCATGAGCGCACGGTTGGAGTCATCGTTCTCCAAGAACGGAATGAGCGCTGTCGCTACCGACACAACCTGCTTCGGCGATACGTCCATGTAGTCAACACGATCCGTAGGCATCGTCAAGATGTTATCTGATTGCTTGTTGTAACGAACGATAGCTGTTTCGTCACGGAATGTGCCGTCTTCATTCAGCGGTGCATTCGCCTGTGCGACTACATAGTTATCTTCTTCGTCAGCAGTCATGTAATCGATTTGTTCTGTAACCTGCCCTGTCTTCGGATCGACCCAACGATATGGTGCTTCAATGAAACCATACTCGTTCACTCGAGCAAACGTAGACAAGGAGTTGATCAAACCGATGTTCGGACCCTCTGGAGTCTCGATCGGACACATACGGCCATAGTGGGATGGATGGACGTCACGAACTTCAAAGCCCGCGCGCTCACGCGTCAAACCACCAGGTCCGAGTGCAGACAGACGACGCTTATGCGTAAGTTCCGCAAGTGGGTTCGTCTGATCCATGAACTGAGACAACTGCGAGCTACCGAAGAACTCTTTAATGGATGCAATAACCGGTCGAATGTTAATGAGCGCCTGTGGCGTAATCACGTTCGCATCCTGAATGGACATCCGCTCGCGCACAACGCGCTCCATACGGGACAAACCGATACGGAACTGGTTCTGCAGCAATTCACCAACGGAACGCAGACGACGGTTACCCAAGTGGTCGATATCATCTGTGCTACCAATTCCGTGCAGCAAGTTAATAAAATAGTTGATCGACGAAATGATATCCGCAGGAGTAATGTTCTTCACGGACTTGTCGATATTGCGATTTGCAATAATTTTAGTAACTTTACCGTCCTCAATTGGCGAGAACACGTCGATTACTTGAACCGGAATATCTTCCGACTCCATAACTCCGCCTGCCACATGATAGGTTTTGAAACCTACATTGCTTTCAAGACGAGGCAGAATTTCGTCCAAGAGACGACGGTCAACAACTTGACCTGCTTCAGCAATGATTTCGCCTGTTTCTGTATCAACAAGCGATTCCGCCAAGCGTTGATTGAACAAACGGTTCTTAATGTGAAGCTTCTTATTAATCTTGTAACGACCTACATTCGCTAGATCATAGCGTTTCGGATCGAAGAAACGTGCAATCAGCAAGCTTCTTGCATTCTCGAGTGTAGGAGGCTCGCCCGGACGCAGACGCTCGTAGATTTCAATCAGAGCCTTCTCTGTTGAATCCGTATTATCTTTGTCCAGCGTATTGCGGATATACTCATCATGGCCAAGCAAATCTAAGATTTGCTCGTCTGTACCGAATCCGAGTGCTCTCAGCAATACTGTAACTGGAATTTTACGAGTACGGTCGATACGAACATAGATAATGTCCTTCGCATCCATCTCAAGTTCCAGCCATGCACCACGATTCGGAATAACTGTCGCCGTGTAAGTTTTCTTCCCGTTCTTGTCAACTTTAGTACTGAAATAGACACTCGGAGAGCGAACCAACTGGCTGACAATTACACGTTCAGCACCATTAATGACGAACGTGCCCGTTTCCGTCATGAGCGGGAAATCACCCATAAACACTTCCTGCTCTTTGACCTCTCCGGTCTCTTTGTTAAGAAGGCGCACTTTGACGCGGAGCGGCGCCGCATAAGTTACATCGCGTTCTTTCGAATCATCGACTGTATATTTGGGTTCACCCAAGCTGTAATCGATAAATTCCAAAACCAAATTACCTGTGAAATCCTGAATCGGCGAAATATCTTGGAACATTTCGCGCAATCCTTCGTCCAAAAACCATTGATACGATTTCTGTTGGATTTCAATCAAGTTCGGAACTTCGAGTACCTCTTTGATGCGCGCATAACTGCGCCGAGTGCGTCGTCCATATTGAACAAGATGTCCTGCCAACTTTAACTCACCCCTCATGTCTACTCACAAAAATGGATTGCGAATCCTTTTCGGTATCCTTTATAATAAAGTCCACGAAAGAGACTCTAAAAACAAATAATATAGTACAAAATGTCAGAAAAAAGAAAAACGCACGTTCACGGCAAAACGCAAATGCGATGGACGCCGTTTTCCCCCGTGTCGCCGTTTCCTGTTGTCGATACAACTACATATCCGATAGACTTGCCCAAAATGTAAACATTATACGTCATTTCGCAAAAATGTATGCATCCTTTCAAAAAAAGGCTTGACATTTGGGCCATGTGTAGACATGGAGTCCATCCTAATACTGACATTTTATAATAATACCATATTGGGCACTCAGAGTCAACTTGGAAATGATTTCTTCGCTTGATAGATCCGATACCCTTTGTCCTTCACAACTAACTCTACGTTATCTTCTCCAAACAACTGCTGCAGCTTCGCTTCCGCTGATGGCGCTCCCTGTTTCTTCTGAATGACAATCCATAGAGAACCTCCGTCTGCTAAATGCTCATAGGATTGTTCAAAGATGCGATGAACAACCTCTTTGCCTGCACGAATCGGCGGATTGGTGAGAATAACAGAATAATGCTCACTACCTAGCGCATTGAGGCCATCACTCTCTTGAATCGTGACGTTATGGACTCCATTTAGAAGAGCGTTCTCTCTCGCTAAATCTAAGGCTCGCTCATTCACATCTACCATCGTTACTCGTCCACGCTTAGCCAGTTTTGCAGCTGTTAATCCAATCGGCCCATAGCCACAGCCGACATCAAGAACGGTGGCGTCTTCAGGAATGTCCATGCAATCAATCAGCACTCGACTGCCGTAATCGACACCACCTTTGGAAAATACACCGGCATCCGACACGAATGCTAGCTGCATACCTCGCAAGGATACCGTCCATTTCTTGCGATTATGCTCTACATCTGGACGCTTGCTGTAATAATGCCCTGCCATCTTGATCCCTTCCTGTCATGGTGAAAATAAAAAGTGCTATCGTTCATTGGCTAAGATGCGCGTCGAGTTCCCTATTTACACTTCGTATTCGATGACACCTAAGCTAAATCGGTAAGTCGTATCTTAGACAACGAACCCCTTGAAAACAAGTTCCAAGGGGTTCGCACTTTGCAAGCAGAGATTACTTCACTTCTACAGATGCGCCAGCTTCTTCGAGCTTCGCTTTTACTGCTTCTGCTTCTTCTTTGCTTACTTTTTCTTTCAATGGTTTCGGGCAGTTGTCTACCAAGTCTTTAGCTTCTTTCAAGCCAAGACCAGTGATTTCACGAACAACTTTGATAACGTTGATTTTGCCTGCACCTGGTGCAGTCAAGATTACGTCAAACTCAGTTTGTTCAGCTGCGCCAGCATCACCAGCTGCGCCACCCATTACAGCTACAGGAGCTGCTGCAGTTACGCCGAATTCTTCTTCAATTGCTTTAACAAGGTCGTTCAATTCCAATACGGACATGCCTTTGATGGCTTCCAAGATTTGCTCTTTGCTCATTTGTTAAACCTCCATATTTAGTAAAGTGTATGTTACGCGATTAAGCTTACGCTTCCGCTTCGTTCTTCTCTGCAACGGCTTTGACAGCCAATGCGAAGTTGCGCATTGGTGCTTGGAGCACGCTGAGCAACATGGACAACAAACCTTCGCGGGAAGGCAATGCTGCCAAGGCTTTGATTTGATCCACGTCAACGACGCGACCTTCAACTACTCCACCCTTAATTTCAAGAGCTTCGTTTTTCTTCGCAAAGTCGTTCAAGATTTTCGCAGGTGCTACTGCGTCTTCACGACTGAATGCGATAGCTGTCGGACCAGACAATACTTCATCAAGTTCAGACAACTCAGCTTCTGCTGTCGCACGGCGTACCAATGTATTTTTCAATACTTGGAATTCGATGCCTGCTTCGCGCAGTTGCTTACGAAGTTCAGTAACTTGAGATACTGTCAATCCACGGTAGTCAGCAACAACCGTTGTAGCGCTGCTACGGAATTTCTCAGCGATATCTTGTACAGCTTGCTGTTTCGCTTCGATTACTTTTGCGTTTGCCACTCGTTCCACCTCCTACAAGGTTCTACTTAACACCGCATCCTGTCCGAGATCTTCTACCTACTTCAGCATAAGAAAAGCCTCTGCAGTTTACTACAGAGGCATCACGATAGCACTTGGTGCGCAGACGTGTCAACGACACGCTCCAAGCACTCAGTCTATTTCGAACACCTCGGTAGGAGATTAAGCCTTTCGGCACCTACTGTCTACGGTACGATTATTCAAAAGTTAATTGCACATCATGTGTTAGCAACTCTATTAGCATAGCATGGACAGTTGAACCATGTCAACCACTCACAAAACTTGCCAACAGATTCCCACTAAAGAATAAATCTTAGCGGAAAGATGCTGTGTTCACACGTGCTGCAGGGCCCATCGTGGAAGAAACCGCGATGTTTTTCAAATACACGCCTTTAGCCGCTGCTGGCTTCGCACGGTTCAATGCATCGATCAACGCTTTGAAGTTGTCATGCAACTTGTCTGCATCGAAAGAAGCTTTACCGATTGGTGCGTGGATTTGTCCTGCTTTGTCCAGACGGTACTCGATTTTACCAGCTTTGATCTCTTGAACAGCTTTAGTAACGTCGAATGTAACCGTACCAGCTTTAGGGTTAGGCATGAGACCTTTACCACCGAGGATACGTCCCAATTTACCTACTTCGCTCATCATGTCTGGCGTAGCTACGCAGACATCGAAGTCGAACCAGCCTTGTTGAATTTTGTTGATCATATCTTGATCGCCTACAAAATCAGCACCAGCTGCTTCTGCTTCTTTTGCTTTTTCGCCTTTTGCAAAGACGAGAACGCGTTTTGTTTTACCTGTACCGTGTGGAAGTACAACTACCCCACGAACAGCTTGGTCTTGTTTACGAGGGTCTACACCCAAGCGAACAGCAACTTCAACTGTTTCGTCGAATTTTGCTGTAGCCGATTTCTTAACCAACTCAATGGCTTCCATCGACTCATAAGCAGCATCTCTATCGATAAGCTTTGCAGCTTCGACATATTTCTTGCCACGTTTTGCCATGATTATTTCCTCCTTTGTGGTTTTAACGGATTAACCTCCCACATGCGCCAAAGAAGAACATATTAGTCTTCTACGACAAAGCCCATGCTGCGAGCTGTACCTTCAACCATACGCATAGCCGATTCAACGGATGCTGCGTTCAGGTCAGGCATTTTTTGCTCAGCGATTTGACGTACAACGTCGCGTTTCACTGTTGCAACTTTTTTCGTGTTCGGTTCACCGGAACCTTTTTCGACCTTAGCTGCTACTTTCAACAATACTGCAGCCGGTGGAGTCTTCGTGATGAACGTAAAGGAACGATCTTCGAATACAGAGATTTCAACAGGAATAATCAAACCTGCTTGATCAGCTGTTTTCGCATTGAATTCCTTACAGAACGCCATGATGTTGACACCCGCTTGACCCAATGCTGGACCTACCGGAGGCGCTGGATTCGCCTTACCCGCTGGAATTTGCAATTTAACGACTTTAATGACCTTTTTCGCCATTTCAAACACCTCCTTGCGCTAGTTATGTGAGGTTCAGGTTGCCCTATCTCACAGTAGAAACCAATAGAAAGATGTATTAGATCTTCTCCACTTGGTGGTAATCCAACTCAAGAGGGGTTTCTCTTCCAAACATGTTGACATGAACCTTAAGCTTCTGCTTGTCTGTAATGATCTCTTCGACCGTACCGACGAAGTTTGCGAAAGGCCCTACCATAATGCGAACCGATTCCTTCAAGTCGAAATCGACTTTTGCTCTCGGATCTTCCATGCCCATTGTCTTTAAGATCTGATCGACCTCTTCAGGCAACAGTGGAATAGGCTTTGAACCAGAGCCGGTAGATCCGACGAATCCGGTAACCCCTGGCGTGTTGCGAACAACATACCAAGACTCATCCGTCTGAATCATTTCAACCAAAACATAACCCGGGTAAACTTTACGCATGACAACTTTCTTTTTGCCATCCTTGTTTACCATTTCTTCTTCCATCGGAACAAGAACGCGGAATATTTTGTCTTCCATGCCCATGGATTCAACGCGCTTTTCCAAATTGGCTTTAACTTTGTTCTCATAACCTGAGTAGGTATGAACAACGTACCATCTTTTTTCCATAACTAAGCCACCTTGGGACTTTATTAAATAATCGCTTCGACTATCGCGGAAATTCCGATATCAAGGACCCAGAAATAAAGCGTCATAAAGATAACCGTGGCTAAAACGACGATCGTATAGCTTGTCAGTTCTTTACGACTGGGCCAGCGAACCTTTTTTAATTCACCCCAGCTGTCGGCAAAGAAGGAAAACATCGAACCGAAACTTTGTTTCAGTTTCCCGAAGAAAGCCACGGACTACACCTCCATCAGACTTATCTCGTTTCGCGATGAGAAGTATGCTCGTTGCAGAACTTGCAGAATTTCTTCAACTCAATGCGGTCTGGGTGATTACGTTTGTTCTTTGTTGTCGTATAGTTGCGTTGTTTGCAGTTCGTGCAAGCCATCGTAACGATTACCCGCATGTAGTACACCTCCTGAAGACACCTTAATGATAAGAAGCGTCGAATTTCCCCAAGCAGAAACGGATTGACCATCCTTCTACAGGGGGACAAATCGTCTCTTGTTCGCTGAATAATCCACTCTTAGTCTAATAACCAATCATTTCTTATTCAGTAAATACGTACGCATATTTAGGGCTACCTAAAACACTTTATCACAAGGGGCAAATGATGTCAATGATAAGATGTTGACGCCGTGGGGGGCGATGTCATTCACTCTATCATATCCGACAGCTGCTTGACAAAGGAAAAGATCACTAATGTTCCTAGTCGCTATCAGTATGGTGGAATATTACGCAATCTAAACCTTCATTCTCGTAAACTTTCGATGTAAAATTAGTTGCCTTCAACCGGGGACAGTTACTTCCCTATGTACACAATGAAAAAGAGCCTATCTCCCATACTAGGTTGATAAGCTCCTACATCTGTATTCGACTAATTAACATCCGCTATCCCCGCCATCCCGTAATTCCAAATATCGCTCCAACTTTCGCTTGACTCGCTGCAGCGCATTGTCTATCGATTTGACGTGGCGATCCAGATCAACGGCAATTTCCTGATAGGAACGCCCATCCAAGTACAACATGAGCACTTTCCGTTCCAAATCGCTCAAAATTTCAGACATCTTGTCCTCGAGCCCAACGAATTCTTCTTGATTAATGATCAATTCTTCTGGATCAGACACCCGCGAGCCACCAATCACATCTAGCAAGGTACGATCTGAATCTTCGTCATATATCGGCTTATCCAACGACACATAAGAATTCAATGGTATGTGCTTCTGGCGCGTCGCCGTCTTAATCGCAGTAATAATCTGTCTCGTAATGCACAGTTCGGCGAATGCCTTGAATGATGCCAGCTTGTCTCCCTTAAAATCACGGATTGCCTTGTATAATCCGATCATGCCCTCTTGAACGATATCCTCACGGTCAGCGCCGATTAGAAAATATGAGCGTGCTTTTGCTCGAACGAAATTGCGGTACTTGTTAATTAAGTATTCGAGCGCTTCGCTATCTCCCTCCCTGACCGCGTCGACTAGCTGTTCATCCGACGAACGATCGTATGAGGAGGTGCTTAATACTTTGAGGTCAACACTCACTAGCAATCCCTCCGGCCTGCAACGCAATCCACCCGTTACATCACAAATGATAGATTCAGTATATATGAATCTATCTATCATCGTCAACCAAAGGAAGCCTTATCCTGTGCGGAATTTGAGCATTATTCCAAAATAAGTCTATGCATTTGACTGCATACGCCAATAATAACGTTGAAAATGACGCTCATGCTCCTGTCCTACGCTACTCAATCTTCTTCCCCTCGGCGCAGCCGTTCAAGCTTAAGCAGTTGATCCAGCTTAAGCTTGCCTTCAATCGGGTTACGCTTGATCGGCTGCAGCGCCTGTTCACGAATCTTCGTCTCCACCTCACGCCGGGCCTGTACAATAATGAGCCTCAGCTCGCGTGCCGAAATACGAAGTGCACCTTGTGCAAAAGCTACGTTCTGTTCTGTCATGTCCGATGTTGCTACGTAGATTTGACGGCGGCGATGCCCAAGTTCCCTGGCAAGACGCTCGATGCATTCATCCGCTGTCTCTTTCTCCTTCGTAAACTGTACAGAGACTTTACCCTGGGTGTATTTGGCGCCTAGGCCAGGAACGCGATATGCATCGAATACCACAATTACTCTTCGGCCGGAATATGCTAGATAGTCTGCAAGCATATTTAACAGTCGTTCTCTTGCTTCATCTAAGTCTTTATCTTTCAGCTCTCTTAATTCCGGCCACGCCCCGATCATGTTGTAGCCGTCAACAAGAAGCACATCGCGCCAATCCTGCCGATCCATACCGGGCAGCCTCAGCCGCGACGTCGGCGCACGACCTCATACATGAAGATGCCTGCAGCTACCGACGCATTAAGCGAGTTAATTTGCCCTGCCATTGGAAGCTTATACAACATATCGCAATTTTCCCGAACAAGTCTGCCCATTCCTTTATTCTCGTTACCGATGACAAGCGCGATTGGAAGATTGAATACATCCGCTTCATAAATGTCTTGAGTTGCTGTTACATCTGTACCTACGATCCACACTCCGCGGTCTTTAAGCTGCTGCATCGTCTGAACCAAATTCGTCACCTTGGCTACCGGCACATACTCAACAGCTCCAGCAGATGTCTTAGATACCGTAGCAGTCAGTCCAGCTGAGCGGCGCTTCGGAATAACTACGCCATGCGCCCCTGTGCAGTCCGCTGTACGAAGAATGGAACCCAAATTGTGCGGATCCTCGATCTCATCCAATAGGATCAGAAACGGAGTCTCGCCTTTAGCCTCAGCTTGAGCTAAAATATCTTCCACTTCTACATAATGATAAGCTGCAACCTGTGCGACAACTCCTTGATGCTGAACCCCCTCGACCATTTGATCGAGCTTGCGCTTATCGACCATTTGAATCACGACGCCAGCTTTCTTGGCTTCTGCAATAATCGGCCCTGTTAAATGTTTTTGTGCATTTTCCGCAATCCATACTTTATTTATCGTTCTCCCGGATTTGAGCGCCTCGGTTACCGAATGCTTCCCGGCAATATATTCTTCTTCATGCATGCGTAAGTGTGCCTCCCGTCTAGATGTTTCCCTTTTACTTTTGCTGCTGTTCTGTCCCATGTGCTTGAACAATCATAGTAACGAATTGCCGCATCCGTTCAAAATTTTCATTCAGATATAAATAGCCGAATAAAGATTCAAGCGCTGTAGCCTGTCTATATTCACTTACGTTCGCACTTTTCGGCACACTGGACTTCGTATTGCGTCCTTGACGAACGACGTCTGCTTCTTCATCTGTTAATATCGGCATCAGAAGCGATAGCGCACGCGCCTGCGCCTTGGCAGATACATACCCCGTCGCTTCACGATGCAGGTGGTTCGGCCGATGATTCGGCTGTGATATAAGATATTGTCTGATGGCAACTTCGAAGATTGCATCGCCTATATAAGCGAGTACAATCGGATTAAGCTGCTGCGGCCGCTTGGTCGGGGCGAAAGGGAACAGCCATGTTCCAGCATCCCCTGACCTTGCTTCTATTGTTGTCGATTGATGTTCCTGTTGATTATCATTCATTGCGTATGCATAAGCTCCTTCGTCGACCGTAATGCCGCTGCGACTATTTTCGACGCCAGCGCACACCCTGAGGCGTATCTTCCAGAACGATCCCCTGCTCGGTTAACAGATCGCGAATTTCATCGGCTCTCGCCCAGTTTTTCGCTTTGCGAGCATCGTTGCGTTCTTGGATAAGTTGGTCGATTTCCTCATCCAGCAATTCCTCTTCCTTCTCCAATACCAGTCCAAGCACCTCGTTCATCGCTTCAAAGGCATCCAGCAATGCTTCCAAGTCCCCAACTGCAAGCGAATCAGCTTGCTGCAAATACGAATTCGCCTCACTTGCCCATTCGAATACAGCAGTAATGGCATCTGCCGTATTGAAGTCATCCTGCATCTTCGCATCAAAGGTCTCTAGAATGGAAGCTATCTTCACTTGAAGTGCCTCGTTCGCATCTTCCTGCACAGATGGATCTGTATTCAGAGATGCCAATGCATGGCGGACATTCGCAACTGCATTCGCTATGCGACTGACGCTCTTCTCCGCCTGTTCCATCGCTTCTGCATTGAAGTTCAGTGGGTTGCGATAGTGTGTCGACAACATGAAGTAGCGCAGCGCAGCTGGATCATATTGCTTGCGCAGTTGTTGAACCGTCACTCCATTGCCAAGGGACTTCGACATTTTTTCATTATCAATATTAATGTATCCATTATGCATCCACACATTGGCTAACGGCTTGCCTGTTACGGATTCGGACTGCGCTGCTTCACATTCATGATGTGGGAACTGCAGATCCTGGCCACCGCCATGGACATCAATCGTGTCACCCAAGTACTTGCGCGACATCGCAGAGCATTCAATATGCCAACCAGGGCGACCTTCTCCCCATGGGCTAGACCATGAGATTTCGCCTGGCTTGGCTGCTTTCCACAATACGAAGTCAGCAGCATCTTCCTTGCGCTCATCAACTTCGATACGAATACCCAATTGGAGCTCATCCACGTTCTGACGGGAGATCTGACCGTACTTCGCAAACTCTCTGGTACGGAAGTATACATCGCCACCCGACTCATAAGCCCTGCCGCTTGCTACCAACTCCGATATGAAGGTGATGATTTCCTCCATATTTTCCGTTACACGCGGGTTATTCGATGCACGACGAATGCCAAGACCATCATTATCTTCATAGAAAGCCTGAATAAAACGCTCCGATACCTCAGGTACCGTAGATCCAAGTTCAGCTGCTTTGCGGATCAGCTTGTCATCAACATCTGTGAAATTCACGATGTAGTTTACTTCGTAATCCAGCGTCTCTAAATAACGGCGAACAACGTCAAAAAAGATCGCAGGCCGCGCATTTCCGATATGGATATAGTCATACACAGTTGGCCCGCATACATACATCGTAATGCGATCCGGATCTATCGGCTGAAACGGCTCTTTCGTACGTGTCAGCGTATTATAAATGTGCAAAGTCATGCAAGTCACTCCTCCTTGATGTTCGGGCATTTATTTATTCACTTTCTCAAGTTCTTTCCTCGGTTGTTGGACAGACTCCTCTACTGGTATGCTTTCTTGAATTTCAGTCTCTGCAATATCAGCGTCGCTGCCTTTGGGATGCTTAAGTTGGTACAGTTCAGCCTTCAATGCATCCATCTCAATCTGCATGCTTCGAAGCATATCAATCACTGGGTCAGGCAGTTGGGCATGGTTCAAGCGGTCAATGCGCACTCCATCCTGCTTCACTACACGTCCCGGAATGCCCACGACTGTACAGTTCGGCGGTACTTCCCGGAGCACGACGGAATTGGCACCAATGCTTGAATTGTCTCCAATAGTGAAGGAGCCAAGCACTTTCGATCCAGAAGCAATGACGACATTGTTCCCAATCGTCGGATGCCGCTTCCCCTTCTCTTTCCCCGTACCTCCAAGTGTTACGCCTTGGTAAATGACTACATCATCGCCAATCTCACAGGTTTCACCAATGACAACTCCCATGCCATGGTCAATAAACAGTCTTTGGCCAATCCTCGCTCCAGGATGTATTTCAATTCCCGTCATGAACCGGCTTATTTGCGAAATAATGCGCGCAGTCGTAAACCAGCGCCAACGATAGAACCGATGTGCAATGAGATGCGCCCAGATCGCATGCAGGCCTGAATAGGTAAAGATTACTTCGAATCGGTTGCGCGCCGCCGGGTCGTTATCGAACACCGCCTGCACATCGGATTTCATTCTTCGAATGACACGCCACATGCTCTGTCCCCCCCGGAACTCAGCGAATTGAGTTAGCATTCCTCTCTCTCATACACACAAGCGGATACATAAATTCATCACAATAAAAAACGCCCCTGCAGCATGATGCTGCAGAGACGCGATGCGCGGTTCCACTCTGCTTGGACAACATCATATCTCGCTATTGCCATCGTATATCTATCCTCCACTTACACCGGATACAGAACCATGACATAGCCAAATACTTGTTGCCCCTCTTGAACATCCTTAACGCGGATGATTCGCCACCCCCTACCCATGTACCAGGTACATGCTCAAGGACGGAGCTTCCGGGTGCATCGCATAAGCTTAAAAATGGAACGACTCACAGCCTGTAAGGAGCGATGGACACCAGATCCATAGTCTACCTTATCTCGATCGTTCTCTCTGTTCATTTTTATCCCGCTTATACTCTCCCGTTCAACGCTATTATTAGTATGCTCAATCATACTGTACGAAGCATGACTTTCCTTCAGAACGAAATAATGAAAAGGATTCTATCGTTAAGTATATTCGAAGCTCCTACTGCATGACAATAACAATCGATGAAAGTTATCCGCATGTGCATTCGAATCAAATCCTATCCAAAAACATCAAATCTGATCTATCCATTCAAGCGAGCTAGGACCTTCTCTTTACCAAGCAGAACAATCGTCTCATTCAAATCACGGCCGTGCATTTGCCCAGATACTGCAACACGAACCGGCATGAACAGACCTTTGCCCTTGGCGCCTGTTTCCTTCTGAACTTCCTTCAAGGATACCTTGATCGTATCTGCATCCCAAGTCGTTGCAGCTTCCAGCTTCGCACGAAGTGCTGCCAATACGGTAGGAACCTGCTCTTCAGCGAGCACTGCCTTAGCTTCTTCGTCGATGACAAGTTCTTCACGGAAGAACATCTCCGACAATTCCACAATGTCGGATGCACAGTTCATTTGCTCCTGATACAGCTTCACAAGTGCAGCCGCCCAAGCTTGCTGTTCTTCATTCAGCTGCTCTGGCAAGCGTCCTGCACGCTGGAGGTGAGGAATCGACAATGCCGCAATGCGATCAGGTTCTGCTTTCTTCATATACGTATTATTAATATGCGTCAGCTTATTCGTATCAAAAACAGCAGGGCTCTTGGACAAGCGCGTCTCGTCAAAGATCGAGATGAGCTCCTCCATTGAGAAGATCTCTTCTTCCCCTTTTGGTGACCAGCCAAGCAATGCGATGAAGTTAACCATTGCCTCTGGCAAGTAGCCGAGCTGCTCATATTGTTCAATAAATTGAATGATCGACTCATCCCGTTTGCTGAGCTTCTTGTGATTCTCATTTACGATGAGCGTCATATGTCCAAATACAGGCGCTTCCCATCCAAACGCTTCAAAGATCATCAATTGGCGAAGCGTATTCGTCACATGATCTTCTCCACGCAAAATGTGAGACATCCGCATCAAATGGTCATCGATGACAACCGCGAAGTTATAAGTCGGTATACCGTCCTTCTTCACGATAACCCAGTCGCCTGTTGTATCGGATTCAAACGTAATTTCACCTTTAACCATATCATTAAAGGTATACGAGCGTCCTTGCGGCACGCGGAAGCGGATGCTAGGCTTGCGGCCTTCTGCCTCCAGGTGTGCATGATCCTCAGCGGACAAGCTACAGCACTTGCCGGAATACTTCGGTGTTTCGCCGCGTTCAACTTGTGCTTCCCGCTCCGCTGCAAGCTCTTCTTCCGTACAATAGCAGCGATAGGCAAGCCCGCGCTCTAGAAGCTCGTCCACATATTTATTATAGATATCCAAGCGCTCCGTCTGACGGTACGGGCCGAAATCCCCGCCTACATCAATGCTCTCATCCCAATCCATGCCGAGCCACTTCATGTACGTAAATTGGTTCTCTTCTCCGCCTTCCACATTGCGCTTCACGTCCGTATCCTCGATGCGAACGATGAACTTACCCCCATGGTGACGTGCGAACAAATAGTTAAACAATGCCGTACGCGTATTACCAATATGTAAGTGTCCTGTAGGGCTTGGTGCGTAACGAACTCGAATATCGTTATTCATGATTGCTTCACTCCCGTACTTTGTCTTTCCATTAATCATTTCATCATACCATATTGTGAAATAAGCAGACAACAGCCTGTGCGGCGATTCCCTCACCGCGTCCAGCAAATCCTAATTGTTCCGTTGTCGTAGCCTTCACATTCACCTGCGAATCCTCTGCGCCGAGAGCGCGAGCGATATTCGCTACCATCGCTGGAATATGCGGCAGCATCTTCGGTTTCTGTGCAATAATCGTGCAATCGATGTTGCCTAGTCGATAACCGCGCTCAATAGCTAGCTGCCATACATGCTCTAACAGCTTCATGCTGTCCGCATCCTTGAATGCAGGATCCGTATCTGGAAAATGCTTGCCGATATCCCCTAATCCTAGTGCGCCCAGAATTGCATCACTTACCGTATGCAGAAGCACATCAGCATCTGAATGCCCAAGCAATCCCTTCTCGTAAGGAATACGAACGCCGCCAATAATGCACGGCCGTCCCTCTACTAACTGGTGCACGTCGAATCCCTGTCCCACTCTAATCATACGTAAGCCTCCCTCTCCTTCTGCCTCAACATTCAATTTCGCTAAGCTTCATGACGAGACAGCCACCATGCAGCCCAATCCAGATCATCCGGCGTCGTTAGCTTAATGTTCGTGTAGCTCCCCTCCACTACGTGAACAGCAATTCCCATCCGCTCAACAAGCATCGCATCATCCGTTCCCACGAATTGCTCCTGCTCCGCGAGCTCATGAGCAGCCATTACATCAGCAAGCCGGAAAGCCTGTGGTGTCTGAATCGCCCATAAGCTGCTGCGATCGGGTGTTGCCGTAATAATACCGGACTTGTCCACCTGCTTAATGGTATCCTTGACCGGAACGGCCAATACGGCCGCTCTGTGCTGCCGGGCCGCATCGTAACATGCGCTTACTCTGCCCGGCTCTACAAAGGGCCGTACACCATCATGGATGCACACATATTCGAGTCCACGCGCTTTCAGAGCCTGCAAGCCAGCATATACTGAATGCTGACGTTCCTTGCCTCCTGTAACGATGTCTTGAACCTTATGCAATCCGTATTGTTTCACCCATGCTTCGCAGCGCGCATAATCCTGTTCCGTGGTTACCCATGCGATCGATTCGCACTCCTCCATGGACTGAAACCGCTCTACGGTATGGATGATTACTGGCTTATCCTGTAAATGCAAATACTGCTTACTCTCTTCCGTGCCCATGCGCGTGCCTCTGCCAGCAGCGACTATGACCACGCCAAACCCTCTGTCCATCCTTACTAACCCCCATGATGGTAGTATCCCCATCATACCTGTTTATTGGGCTTTTTCCAACAGTTTTGGCTTAGCAAATATCATTCGTCCTGCTGACGTCTGAAGTACACTGGTCACCAGAACCTCCATCGTCATGCCGATATAATCTCTGCCGCCCTCAACGACGATCATCGTACCATCATCCAAGTAGGCTACACCTTGACCATGTTCCTTACCATCCTTGATGACTTGAACAACAATCTCTTCTCCTGGGAGAACCACTGGCTTCACAGCGTTGGCTAGATCGTTAATATTGAGCACTGATACTCCCTGCAGCTCACATACCTTGTTCAAGTTGAAATCATTCGTGACGACTTTCCCCTTTAGCAGCTTCGCGAGCTTAACCAGCTTGCTGTCTACCTCCGAGATTTCGTCAAAGTCTCCTTCATAAATGAGTACTTTTACTTCCAGTTCTTTTTGAATTTTATTCAGAATGTCCAACCCTCTGCGTCCACGGTTCCGCTTGAGCAAGTCCGACGAATCCGCGATATGCTGCAACTCCTCTAAGACGAATTCAGGAATGACGATTGTCCCTTCAATGAATCCGGTCTTGCATATATCTGCGATGCGACCATCAATGATGACGCTTGTATCCAAGATCTTATGTTCTTCCATTCCTCTGCTCTTCTCTTCACCTCGTTCAGGCATGCGGAAGGCGGAGACCCACTTTACAATCTCATCCTGCTTCATAAGTGCTGCTTGCAACCCTGCTGCTGACAGCAGGACAATCATACAAACCGATACCATACGCCCTACTGTCCCAAACGGCTCAAATAGCGGTACAAGCAACCCCCCAAAGGACAGTCCCATCAATGCGCCAGAAGCTCCAATCACCAGCATCCCTGCTGACATATTCACCATGCGTTCTTCCAAGCTGCCCCATAACCGTGCCAATGGCGTAAAAAGTGCACGACCCATCACAATAAAGCAAAATGCCCCGCCAAGTGCCCATAACAGTCCGTTAGAAGTTATTCCCGGGTTGGATAATGACGAAAACTCCATTGTCTGCATATTCCAATACCGATGGAACTCTGTCCCACTCCATGCTCCGATCAATCCTGCAACCGCATAAAATAATCGTCTGAACACGAAGTCCACCTCCTTATCTAATTTGAATATCTTTACAATTATGGCCCAACCCTCTCGCTCCTAATCGTCCATTCTTACATTTTTAAATTCGAGGCGAAGTTGAAATGTAGGAAATCCTAGTCGTATAATAGGGGAGTAGTACGGAATGGGGAGAGCTGAAATAACGTGAGTCCCTTGAGCAGTATGGCTCGGGCCGAACCACGATTCCATGAATAGAGGTGGATGAGTAATGAGTACTTCCAGTTTGCAATCTTTGCAGGATCAAGTCGGCGATTTATTGTTAAGACACCGAAGCTTGCTGGACATTCTTTCGAAATACGGACAGTCTGACGCCTCGGTAAACCGCACGGTAACGAAAGCCATAACAGAATGTGGCTGCTTGGAGCTGCATGCGAAGCGGCAGCCCTACCATGACGACATGGATATGGATCAAGCGAAGCAATCTCTTGAATCACATGTTCAAGGTCACTTATGCGAGAACTGCAAGGATGTTGTGAAGAGCGAGCTTGGCAAGCACCTATTCTATATGTCTGCCCTGTGCAATCTGCTTGATATTGATCTTGACGATGTCGTCAAACAGGAATCGAGCAAGTGCCAAACTCTCGGGATATTCAACCTGTCCTAATGGAATGAAGAAGAACTGAAAATTGATACAAGATAATTGGAACGGAAATCATATACAACACAAAAAGCACCTGCCGCCCAATTATGGACTGCAAGTGCTTTTCTTTTGGGTTTATTCGCTTAAGAATGCTTCGACTGGTACCACTCTTCCGCATCAAGCTGTTTCTTGCGGCGGCGATTCAGCATTCTAACGTTTTTTTTTAAACCAAGCAGCGCATACAGTACCAACGGCACAAAAATCAGCTTCGGTGTCTGTTCTGGCTGCCATACCGCGATCGCTACTGCCCCTGCAATAACAAAAGGCGTAATCCAGATGGCCTTCTTCGGAATACCGACTTTCTTGAAGTTCGGATATTTCACAGTACTAACCATTAAGTAAGATAATAAAATCATCGCTATCATAAGATAAGCCGCTGGGATGTTCTCATGGAACAAGGCAAGTGTACATGCCACACCGCCAGCCGCTGGGATTGGCAAGCCGATGAAATACCCCGGAATACCATCCTTAACGTTGAAGCGTGCAAGTCGCAGCGCACCACAAATCGGGAAGATTGCGGTAACGATGCAAGCCAGCACCGGGTTACTATCTGTAAAAGCGACGGCATACATAATAAAGGCTGGCGCTACACCGAATGAAATCACATCGGATAGGGAGTCAAGCTCCTTGCCGAATTCACTCTGTGCGTTCAATGCTCTTGCTACACGCCCATCCAATCCGTCGAGCAACATGGCAATAATAATCATAAGAGCTGCTAAGTTGTAGTCATCGTGAAACGCAAGCATGATGGAAATGATTCCGAGAAACAAGTTACCGATCGTAAACAAGCTCGGAATGGACTTTGTAATCATAGGTTCACCTCTAATTTTACTATGCCCAACGTACGTCCTTTCATTGTAGGAAAATCAAATTTGCCTGTCAATGAAGACCTGCTCCTGAATCCGCTTAAGCCCTTCCTTAATCGCACGAGCGCGAACTTCGCCAATGCCGTCTACTTCATCCAATTCCTCAATCGTTGCCATCATGACATGAGGGAGGTATTGGAAGGTTTCGACTAAGTTGTGAATAATGACATTAGGAAGTCTTGGTATCTTGCTAAGAACGCGGTAACCGCGCGGCGAAACGGATTCTTCCTGAATCGTGCTCGTCGTCGGGTAACCGAGCAGTCTTATTAAATGATGGGTATCAAGCAGTTCATCTGCCGTGCATTTCTTAAGTTGGGCTATGATCTCACGTACCTTCTCATCGCTTCCGTCCCGGGCATAATCCTTCAACAGCAGCCAAGCGTCTTCTTCGGTGTTGCTTACGAGCTCTTCGAGCTGCATGCTGATAAGACGTCCCTCTGTTCCCAGTTCGTTGATGTAACGCTTGATCTCCATCTTAATACGTAACACCATCTCAATACGTTGCACAACGTTTACGACATCGTATAAGGTAACCAATTCTTCGAACTCGGATGCAGTTAAATTTGTCATGCCTTGTACAAGCACAACCTTATATTTTTCCAATGTCTGAATCGCTTGGTTCGCCTTCGTGAGAATAACGCCAATCTCCTTAAGTGCATAACGCAGACTGCCTTGGTACAGTGTAATGACATTCCGGCGCTGGGAGATGGAGACTACCAGCTTCCCCGTCTGCTTCGCTACCCGCTCCGCTGTCCGGTGCCGGATGCCTGTCTCCGTAGATGGAATGGAGGAATCCGGAATGAGCTGTGTGTTCGCATATAATATCCGCTTAATGTCTTCACTCAAGATAATGGCGCCGTCCATCTTGGCCAGTTCGTACAAGTAGCTCGGTGAGAAGTCACAGTTAATGGAGAATCCCCCGTCTACAACTTCCATTACTTCTGGACTGTATCCAACGACAATAAGTGCCCCTGTCTTCGCGCGCAGCACATTCTCAAGCCCGTCGCGGAAAGGCGTTCCTGGTGCGACCATCCGCAGCAGGTCGTTCATAATATCCAGTTGGCTTTCCTTCATTCTATATCTATGCCCCCTAACCTAACGCCACAGCTAATGCTTCAGCAACCGTATTTACTCCAATAATCTCAATATTGGCAGGCGGCTTCCAGCCGCGCAAGCTCTTCTCTGGTAATATAATGCGCTTGAATCCAAGCTTCTCTGCTTCCTTCACTCGCTGTTCTGCACGAGATACCCCACGCACTTCACCGGTTAACCCCACTTCGCCAAAGACAACATCGAATGGTTGTGTCGGCATATCTCGGAAGCTCGAAGCAATTGCAACCGCCATAGCCAAGTCAACAGCTGGCTCATCAAGCTTAATTCCACCCGCTACATTCACGTATGCATCCTGATTCTGCAGGAACATTCCCATTCGCTTCTCCAGCACCGCAATAATAAGCGCCAGACGATGATGATCAATCCCTGTCGCCATCCTCCGCGGAGAAGGGAAGTTCGTCGCCGATACGAGCGCCTGCATCTCAACAAGGACGGGACGGGTTCCCTCAAGGCTGGCTACAACCGTGGATCCTGCAACACCTAGCGGTCTCTCCTGCAGGAACATCTCGGATGGGTTCTTCACCTCGACCAGTCCACCCTCCGTCATCTCGAAGATTCCTATCTCATTGGTCGAACCGAACCGGTTCTTTACAGCCCGCAAAATGCGATAGGAATGATGCCGCTCTCCTTCGAAATAAAGGACACAATCGACCATATGCTCCAGCAGCCGCGGACCGGCAATCGCACCTTCCTTCGTCACATGTCCAACAAGGACAGTTGCGATGCCCTTCCCTTTAGCGATGCGCATGAATGTGCTTGTGCATTCGCGTACTTGTGCAACACTGCCGGGAGCTGATTCCACCGAAGGTTGGAAGACGGTCTGGATGGAGTCGATAACGAGGAAGTCAGGCTGCGCCGCCTCAAGCGCCTCCTCGATATATTGCAGATTCGTCTCACTGAGGACGAATAAGTTCTCCGACAAGACACCAAGACGATCTGCCCGCAGCTTCGTCTGACGCATCGATTCCTCACCAGATACGTACAGCACCTTGAGGCCGCTGGCAGCCAGTGCATTGGAAGTCTGCAGTAGAAGTGTTGACTTCCCGATACCCGGGTCGCCCCCCACTAGAATAAGTGATCCAGGAACAACACCGCCGCCCAGTACGCGGTTCAACTCACTAAGTGTCGTAGTGAGTCTAGGTTCACGTCCACTTTCTATGTGTATGATAGATTGCGGCTTTTCTTTCGTTTGAATCAAGGAAGAATGCACACCTGCTGTCTTAATGACTGTCTCCCGCTCTTCCACCATCGTATTCCACTCACCGCAGCCAGGGCATTTCCCCATCCATTTCGGTGTTTCGTATCCACATTCCGTACAGAAAAATTTCGTTTTCACTTTGGCCATGAAGCCGACACTCCTAATCAATATGCTGCAAGTCGTCGGTCGCCATGTCCGCAAACAGGTACCTCGTTACTCATTACTCATTAGTTTACCATTTTTAAGAAGGAGGATAAAGTGCTTTAGCATATCGCAAGCAGAAACAGGCATATGTGGAGCAATAAATAACGAAGAAAAAAAGAACCGTACCTTCCTCCGGGAGGGAGAAAGTACGATTCTTTCCTAAATACTACAGTTCATTATACATGTGCTGTGTTAACCTCGTTGTTGCGCAGGACGAGCAGCTCGCCATCTTTCTCGTCGATGACGACGGCATCGCCCTTGCTGACAGTACCCTTCAACAATTCCTCTGACAGGCGATCCTCGATATGCTTCTGAATCGCTCTACGCAATGGACGGGCGCCATACGCTGGATCAAAGCCTTCCTTCGCGAGGAAATTCTTCGCATTGTCTGTCAATTGGAAATCAACATCCTGTTCCTTCAGACGCTTGCGAAGCTCACCAGCCATCAAGGATACGATTTCAGCGATGTGCTTCTGCTCCAAGGAGTGGAACACGATAATTTCATCAATCCGGTTCAAGAATTCTGGGCGGAAGCTCTTCTTCAATTCACCCATCACTTTATCCTTCATGTTGTTGTAGTCTTTGCCTGCATCATCAACTGCAGTGAAGCCAAGCGTAGAATTACGCTTAATTGCTTCGGCCCCAACGTTGGATGTCAGGATGATAAGCGTGTTACGGAAGTCAACTACACGTCCCTTCGAATCGGTGAGACGGCCATCTTCCAACACTTGAAGCAAAATGTTAAATACTTCTGGATGTGCCTTCTCGATTTCGTCCAACAAGACGACTGAGTATGGCTTACGGCGAACCTTCTCCGTCAATTGGCCGCCCTCTTCATAGCCGACATATCCCGGAGGCGCTCCGACGAGACGAGCTGTCGAATGCTTCTCCATGTATTCGGACATATCAATTCGGATTACCGCGTTCTCATCACCGAACAAAGATTCGGCCAAGGCACGAGCAAGCTCAGTCTTACCTACCCCAGTTGGGCCAAGGAAGATGAAAGAACCCATCGGACGCTTCGGATCCTTCAGCCCTGCACGCGCACGGCGGATTGCACGGCTCACTGCCTTCACTGCTTCATCTTGGCCGATGACACGCTCATGAAGAATCTCTTCCATCTTGAGCAAGCGCTCTGTCTCTTCTTCCTTCAGCTTCAATACTGGAATTCCGGTCCAGCTCGCTACGACATGAGCAATATCCTCTGGCGTAACTTCAGAATCCACGCGTCCCTGCTTCTCTTTCCACTGGTTGCGAACGGTCTCCAGTTCTTCGCGCATCTTCTGCTCCGTATCACGCAGCGCAGCGGCTTTCTCGAATTCTTGGCTTTGCACAGATGCGTCCTTCTCTTTGCGGATGTCTTCCAGACGCGCTTCAAGCTCTTTCAAATTTGGTGGTACTGTATACGAATGAAGGCGAACTTTCGAGCTCGCTTCATCAATCAAGTCAATTGCCTTATCCGGCAGGAAGCGGTCTGTAATATAACGATCCGAGAGCTTCACCGCTTGCTCAATTGCCTCATCTGTAATTTTCACACGGTGATGGGCTTCATAACGATCACGCAGCCCAGTCAAGATCTGGATTGCTTCCTCTGGAGTAGGCTGGTCAACCGTAATCGGCTGGAAGCGGCGTTCGAGCGCTGCATCCTTCTCGATATATTTGCGGTACTCATCAAGTGTTGTCGCCCCAATGCACTGCAGCTCTCCACGAGCCAATGCAGGCTTCAAAATGTTCGATGCATCAATGGCGCCTTCAGCACCGCCGGCACCGATGAGCGTATGCAATTCATCGATGAACAGGATGACATTGCCTGCTTGGCGGATTTCATCCATGATCTTCTTCAGGCGATCCTCGAATTCACCCCGGTATTTCGTTCCGGCTACAACCGAACCCATATCAAGCGTCATAACACGCTTATCGCGAAGCGTCTCTGGAATTTCATTGTTAATAATCTTCTGTGCCAGACCTTCTGCTACGGCCGTCTTACCAACCCCAGGCTCTCCGATAAGTACGGGGTTGTTCTTCGTACGGCGGCTAAGCACTTGAATGACGCGCTCAATTTCCTTCGAACGGCCGATAACCGGATCAAGATTGCCTTCCTTCGCTACTGCTGTCAGATCACGAGCTAAGCTGTCCAGTGTCGGTGTGCTTACATTTTGGGACTGTCCATGATGGCTGGATACCGCTTCGCTGCTTCCAAGCAGCTGCAGCACTTGTTGGCGTGCCTTGTTCAAGCTAATGCCAAGGTTGTTCAACACCCGTGCTGCTACGCCTTCTCCTTCCCGGATCAAGCCAAGCAGAATGTGCTCTGTACCCACATAAGTGTGGCCAAGCTTGCGCGCTTCATCCATGGACAGCTCAATCACTTTCTTCGCACGCGGGGTATATGCAATATTGAGTGGCTGTTCTTGACCGCGCCCGATCAAGGTTTCGACTTCGTCCTGAATCTTCTCCAATCCAAGGCCAAGCGCTACAAGTGCCTTAGCTGCGATGCCTTCCCCTTCGCGAATAAGTCCAAGCAGAATATGCTCCGTTCCGATATTGTTATGCCCGAGTCGTACTGCTTCTTCTTGTGCCAAAGCCAATACTTTCTGCGCACGTTCTGTGAATCTACCGAACATCATAAGTGTTGCACCTCCATATTACATTATGATTTAGATTTGGATAACGTCTCGCGAATCATCTTCGCGCGATATGAATCCCGATCTTCTTGAGATAATGTCGTGTTGTATTTATATTGTAAGAAGCCTGGCTGTGTCATGACCAATAATTCATTCAGTTGTGACGATTGAATATGCTGCAGGATGCCAAGGTCAGAACCAAGCCTAATGTCGGACAACCGCTGTGCGGCTTCTTTTGAATCCATAATAACTGCATGCTTCAAAATTCCATATGAGCGGCAAATGCGATCCGTAAGCCGCATGCTATTGCTTGTCAGCAGCTGTTCACGAGCTGCCTTCTCATGCTCGATTAATTGCTTCACAACACTGTACAAATTATCAATAATCTCAGATTCGGATTGGCCTAATGTAATCTGATTTGATATTTGGAACAGGTTGCCGATCGCTTCGCTTCCTTCTCCGTATATGCCTCTAACCGCCAATCCAACTTGGGTAACGGCCTGAAGCATGAGGTTAATCTGCTGTGTCATTACCAATGCTGGCAAATGCATCATCACCGATGCCCGTATTCCTGTTCCCACATTCGTCGGGCAGCTCGTTAAGAAACCTCTCTTTTCATCGAAGGCGTAGTCGATTTGCGATTCAAACACATCATCGATGCGGTTAGCCTGCTCCCAAGCCTCACGAATTTGCAGCCCTGGAGATAGGCATTGAATACGAAGATGATCTTCCTCGTTAATCATGATGCTTATCGACTCATCCTCACTGACAATGACCGCGCCATTGCGGGACTCATTTGCCAAACTCGGGGATATCAAATGCTTCTCTACTAGAACTTGCTTCTCTGTATCGCTAAGCTCTGCCAGCTCTAATTCATGAAAGTGATTCAATTGCGCAAATTCCGGGTCTTTCATGACTGCTGACAAACGATCCAACACCTCGGCCTGTTGTTGATTCGTAGCCAAGAGTGGGAACGGCAGTCCGCTAATATTCCGTGCTATACGGATACGGCTGCTGATGACGATATCGGAATCTGGACCCGTGCCGCGCATCCAATCGCTTAGGGCTTCTTCAATAAATCGTCGCTCTGTCATCTCGTCATCTCCTTCCAATTCGCACTGCTTATTGTCATCTTACTCTCTCGATAGCGCTTGTATCCTAGGTGCTATGAACTGCTATGAACTGCTTCTCTCCGAACCGCTTGGCGGCTGCTTCTCCAACTCGCGAATACGGTCACGCAAGGTTGCGGCCTCTTCGAACTCTTCACGCAAAATACTGAACTGCAGCTGCTTCTTCAATTCTTCCAGCTCGCGTCTGCGCTGAATTCGGCCTCCCCCACGCTTCGGAATTTTGCCAACGTGAACGGTATTGCCATGTACCCGCTTCAATAGCGGATCTAAGCGCTCACCGAAAAAGGTGTAGCATTCATCACAGCCAAAGCGGCCGAGCTTACCGAACTGTGCATAAGTCAGTCCGCACTTCTCACAGCGCATAGGCTGTGGCTTCGCATCTTCCTTAGCTCCCTGTTTGCTGCCTGTCAGATCAAAATCAAGCAATCCCGACAATAAATTATGGATGGAGAATCCGTTCGCCGTGCCTGGAATCCATTCGCCTTTTTCCCGGGCACATGATTCACAAATGTGAAACTCCGTCTTCTGTCCATTAATGATTTTCGTAAAATGCAGGGTAGCCGGTTTCTGACCACATTGTTGACACACCATAACCGTCTCTCCTCCTTTATAGGTAGCATCCATCTTACATACTTACATCTCTACTTGCTAAGCAGTGCCAGCAGCATCGACCTTAGCAGCCGGGCACGTATCTCGTCGCGGTAGGGAAGCTTTACTGTTATATTGTCCCGAGAAACAGCAGCCCGCAGCAGATTCGCTTCCCGGCGGGAGATGAATTCCGCTTCTTCTAGTTGATAGATAAGACCTTCAGCGGCGCTCTGCTCAATCTGCTCCCCAATGGATTCGCACAAATGATTATGAATCGCTTGATGGGCTGGCAAGTCAATTCGCTGAATGCGAATATACCCTCCACCTCCACGTTTGCTCTCAACAACATAACCCTTCTCCAACGTAAAGCGTGTGCTGATCACATAGTTAATCTGCGATGGAACACAAGAGAATTGTTCTGCCAAGTCATTGCGCTGAATCTCAACGGCACCTTCCGAACTCTCAAGTAATATATGCTTCAAGTAGTGCTCGATTAGGTCGGAAATGTTGCGCATCTTCTCCCCCCTTTCCGCCTGCAGCAGTCTCTATATTAGGTTTAACCAAATATAAGCCTCACTTATTCTAGTTTGGCGCAATATTTTGAACTTTTTTGACTATTAATCTGACTTTGACTTTCTTTGACTTTATTTTTATTATAGCGCACTCGTTTGATTTTGCAACTATTTTAGATCGATTTCATCAGCTATTCTACACGATGATGTGGATAACCTTCTTCTTGGTTAAAAAGCACACGCTCATTCCATCTCAATTACGCAATATATTCAATTACACGGTTGATGGTAAGCCCTATTCGTGAAACTCTATATGTGGATACCTGGGAACTTCTCCACACTCGTGGATAAATGATGGGTTAAATGTGCATAAGGAGACTCATTTATCCCTTCTCCACAGCTTGTTCATTGAGAAATATGCATGGTGTACATTTTACCGCAATGTTCGTCCAATTATGCACATGTGAATAACATATTGAAACAAGCTAATGAATGCCTGCGTTCGTTCCAGTATAAAAACTCCCGCTGCCGTCCTTACGGATGACACGGGAGTGATGGTCGTGCTATTCAGCAATATATTGTAGAGCAAGGAGAAGTCTGGTCAATGCAACTCCCGCTTCTGCTCGTGTAGCGTTGCCGCTAGGACGCAGCGTGCGGTCTTGGTAGCCATTAAGGAACCCAGTTGAGAGTTCCAGATGATGACCTTCAAGACGAGCAGCATTGACAAGCATTTGTGCCAATTCCTCGCGAGTAATGGATGCATTCGGATGGAATGATCCGTCACCATCCCCCTCAACAAGCTTCAGTTGCACCGCAGTCACAAGTGCATCTGCATACCAAGCTGATGCTGGCACATCCATGAAGGCATCCTTGGACAGTTTCTGTCCTTGGACATCGCCATAGCCTAACGCCCGCACAAGCATGGACGTGAATTCTGCTCGAGTTACCATATCATTCGGGGCAAACTGTCCATTTCCTCTGCCTTGAATAATGAACTTAGAAGCTAGCAGCTCCATATTTTCTTTCGCCCAATGGCCATTCAAATCATGGAAGCTCGGTCCATACTTGAGTACTGCGAAGATACCGTTATAATCGTGCTTCATGTTCATTATCGAATTCGATTCGCCCTCAGTGCGCTCCATCCAGGACGGAACGAATGAGAATGTCTTTGTCTTTGCATTATACTTTACAGCTGTCATCTTCCCAGCACTTTGGCTGCTCGGCAGTCGGATAGAGCCCGTTGTAAGAATGCCTGCACGATCAGCAATTGGCTCCTGCTTCCCATCCTGCTCCAAACGCAACTGGAACTGAACAGCTGCCATCAAATGAGCACCTGGCTGTGTGGATGTTGCAGATGTAAGCACCTTCAGCAATTCAGCCGAAGGCTTCATCATGTGCACGGTCAGCAATTGTGATGCATTCCCATTGCTCAGATCTGCTAGCTGTTTCATCGGAAGTTGATAGCTGCCTGCTCCCGAGCGTACCACAATGTTCAATTGCGTATGTTCCTTCATTGCCTGACTCAATTTCTTCATCGGGATTCGAATACGAACGTCTTCTGACTCCGACGGCGCTGCAATTGTCCAAGTTCTCATTCCTGTTGCCGAACCCGTCAAACGAGACATCTCTTCCATATCTTCATTTCGAATGAACAGCTCAACTGTCGTCGTTCCGTCAGCATTCTTCAGAAGATTCAACGTTGTTGGCTCATAACGAACGCCATCTTTCGTGACGGTCATTCCCTTAAATGACTCTTCTGTTCCCCCTTGAGCAGCCCCGCCGTTTCGTTCATTGCTGCCATTTTCGTTTTCAGAGCCGCTTCCTGTGTCAGTGCCCGTTTCTGGCTTCGTACCTGGGTCTGTTCCTGGGTCTCTCACGACGACAATCGAGCGCCCGTTTACAGTATTGTGCGGATCATTCAGTTCGTTTGTTACTCCATCCTTGGTAATGAAGAATTTGTACGTATAATCGCCTTTCGCTGCGTTCTTCATTACGTAGATGAACCATTCGTTTTCTGCATCGTACGTCATCGAGTAAGACTTGCCGTTGATCGCAATATCAGCCTGCGTGATCCGATCCTGCGCTCCACTCGCAAACAACGCTTCATCCCGATAATAGAACGCAACCTGACTCTTCCCTTGAACCGGGCCAGCTACTGAAGGCAGCGTCCGAAATGATTCCTGCCCACTATATACATACACCTTGGTTAGCGTGTCATCCACACTCGTCTTAATGAAGCGATTGGCATCGATATCTTTCTCTTCCCAGTTGCCCCGTTTGACGATAAACCCAATCGATTCAGACTCTGGAGCGATTTCAATCATGGCAGTCGCCATTCCTTTGTCAAAATGCTGGAACTCATGACCGTCATCTTTTACACCTGTCTGCCATACCCATAATCCCCAGTTGTCGTATTTCGCGTCTGGACGAACATAGTTGATTTGTACATAGCGCTTCAGGAAAGGCTTAACCACTACCTTCTTCGAGGCCTCTGCTGTTCCAACCCGAGCTGTAATGACCGCTGTTCCTTCCTTCACGCCTGTTACCTTCCCAGCACGGTCTATTCTAGCCACTGATGCATCCGACGTACTCCACTCCGCAGCTGCACCAGACATCGTCTGTCCGAATTGATCCTTGATAGCAACTGTAAATGGTGATGTGCGACCCTCAAAAATTGAATCTGCACCGTTAATGGACAGCGTCGTAGGAACAAGCTTCGCTACTGTCACATTTACCTGTGCTTTCAAATTGCCCGAGGTTGCGGTAAGAACTGCGGCTCCTTCCTTCACTGCCGTTACTTTGCCTCCACTGTTGATGACAGCCACAGCAGCATCGGATGTTGACCATGATACATTCTCAGTAAACATTGGACGTTCCTTCTGATCACGCACCACTGCTGTCAAACGAGTGCTTGTGCCTGGCTCTAACCCAAGCGTAGCAGGCGCTACTTCAAGCTTTGACGCTATCGGTGTATAGCCATTCTCCTGATCGTACAACACCATCATGGACAATCCGGCTACTTCTACCTTGCCGCCCTTCACCGTACGTATCGTCTCCACACCAGCTGACGTATGGTCAACAACCACACTCCATTCTTCCGCAGTAGGCAGTGCAACTTCTTGTGGAGCAGACGAACCGTTATAAATGACGGCGATATTGCGCCACGTATCCCCATTTGCATAGTTATTCAGCTTGAATGCGATAACTTGACCTTCTTGGCGATACACTTGTAAGTTCGATTTCACCTCATCCTTCGTTGTCATGCGGAATGCTGGATGTGCTGCTCGCAGCTCGATAAGACCTTTCAAATAATCGAATACTGGCTTGTACTCCGCCTTCTGTTTCCATACGATCTGATTAATCTCATCTGGGCTCTCATAGCTGTTATGATCTCCGAACTTGCTGCGAAGCAGCTCATCTCCTGCATGAAGGAACGGAATGCCTTGTGCCGTAAGAACAATGCCATTTGCAAGCAAAGAACGCTTAACGGTCTCGTTATCCATTACATTTGACTCCGTCAAGGTTGCGAACGGATTGCGTTTTATATCAATATCTTTCCCCTGCGTCTTCAGCACCTTATCCCACAAATTCAAGTTATCATGTGCGGTTACATAGTTAATCGTCTCTGTCGGAGAGGCCGTAAAGTCTGTGATTGCACCAAGCAGACCTTTCACCACATCCGCTTCTTTGCCTTCGGCTCCTGTTGCGAATCCTTTGGAAGCGTCGTCACTTCCACCCTTTATTGCCCCGCGAATATTGTCATTGAATACAGCGAATCCTTCTCCGCGCTGCTTGCCTTTCTCAATCTGCAATTCCGCAGCAAGCGGTGTGCTGCCTCCCGACCACGGCTCGCCATAGATTATGATGCTTGGATCAATCTCTCTCAGCTCACGCACGATGGCGCGTGTTGTCTGCAGATCGACTAGCTTCATCAAGTCGAAGCGGAATCCGTCTACATTGTACTCCTCAGCCCAGTATTTCACGGAGTCCTGCACGTATTTGCTAACCATCGGTCTCTCTGTTGCTACTTCATTCCCTACACCGGAGCCGTTAGTGAAGTTGCCTTGCTCATCGCTCCGATAGAAATAACCCGGTACAATCTTATCAAATACCGACATATCCGATTCCAGGCCGGTTACAAATGTATGATTGTACACGACATCCAGCACGACCCGAATGCCTTGGTCATGAAGCGCTTGCACCATTGCCTTGAACTCACGAATTCGCTTCGCTGGGTCCTCCTGTGCTGCATTGGTCGTATAGGAACCCTCAGGCATGTTATAGTTTACCGGATCATAGCCCCAATTGAATTTTCGTTCTTTCGAACTTGGATCATCCACCAGCTTCTCATTTACCGAACCGAAGTCATAGGTCGGAAGCAAGTGAACATGCGTGATACCAAGCTCTTTCAAATGGTCGATCCCTGTCTTTATATCTGGCTTTCCAGGCAAAGTCGTTCCCGTTTCCGTAAAGGCAGTAAACTTGCCTCGACTTGCTGGGGATACTCCTGAATTCTCATGAATTGAAAAATCACGGACATGCAATTCGTATATGACAGCGTCTGTTGGATTCAGGAATGGGGGCTTCCGATCTCCGTCCCAGTTCTTCGGATTGGTTGCTGCAAGATCAATAATTGCCGATTTCCCACTATTCACCGATGCCGATCTCGCATATGGATCAAGTGCATACGCAATACTGCCATCCGGGAATTGCAGCTTGTACATGTAATAGGTTCCATGCAAGTTGCCATTCACGTTAGCGGCCCATACCCCTGTAGCTGCATCCTTACGCATCGAGACTTCCCTGCTAGGCACGTCATTCGCCATGTCCGCTCTATCGTACAAGGCTAACGAAGCTTGTGCAGCCGTAGGCGCCCATACTTTGAAGCTGCTTGAAGTCGAATGATACGTAACACCTAAGTCATCCCCAGCATATACGTAGCTATCCAAAATACCACGCATCTTGATCGGCATATCCCGATACATGTTCTGTGTATTTCCTTCATAGCGTACTGTATATGCCTTTGACACATCATCAACCGGATTGGACAAATGGATCTTCACAGATTTCTCATCTGCGCCCTGAGAGGATACGCCCTCCAATTTGGTTGTACCTTCATATGCGGCAAATGCGGAGTACTCCAAGTTCGGAACAATGTCCTTCAATGTAACGCGAACTTCATGATCCTGATCCATCCATGCAGCATGCATAGAAGGCTGAGCCTTCGTTGTAAAGGAAAACTCATATGCTGTGTTCGGTGTATTCGTGTCTTTCCCCGTTGCCACTCCCGCTGGTATAACAACCTTATACTCTGTATCATAGCGCAGCGGTTGACTCGGTGTAACGACCAACTGCTGCTCCTTTATCGTCACATCTATTGGTTGGGCCGCACCTAGCTTATCCTCAAGTGTGATGCCTTGCCCATTCATCTCAATTTGTTCGGAGAAGGTGACGATAATCGGCTTATTAACTGCTACATGCTGCTGTTTATTGGCCGGATCTGTGCTAATCAGCTCCAGAGTGTCACTCATCCCCTTTATCTCGTAATTTCCGGCATATACACGTTGTACATTCGGGTTCGATGATTCATTCCAACTACTTGCTCGTGTATTCCCCGGATCTTCTGGTATTACATTGAATGCACCATGCGTGTCCTCATTTCCGCTTAGAACAACAATTGGACGCAAAACGTCATGATTTTTTAGCTTGAGCTGATGCAGTGGTATAGACGCTTCAAATCCTGACTGTCTGGATACAGCGAATTCTGCTCCTTTACGATCTCCCCATGTGGATAAAATGGGGGTATTGTAATCCGAGGCCTCATATAAAGCAGCGCCTTCTATTTCATTGTCTTGTTTCAAACGCATCATAAGATGATACTGCGGCTTCTCTGTTGTACCGCTAAAATTATATTTCGCTTTCCATGGGTTGTCCGCATTGCCTGAATCAACCTGATTCACATTGAGGGCAATATCAATATACTGCCCCTTATCTCCCCAATTCGGCAATTGTGCATCTACCCATATATACAGCTTCTTACTATCATTGATCAGTTTGATTGCACCTAGTTTCGTATCGCCATATGTGCTCTCTGTTACAGATGTCCCAAGTGCCGCCACATCGTCCCAGAGACTGTCTTTAACCCCATCAATGATTGGAGCAAAAGTAACCGTAAATGGCTCGCAATAGGTAGATAAGCCGTTCGGGTTCTGTTTCATATTCCAGCCTGTCGCAATTTCATTGTCTGCCGTTTCGGGAATGACATCGAATACACCATGCTCATCCGCGCGATCACCGCTAAGAACAACAATCGCTTTGACGGTGTCATTCAGCTTCAATTGAAGCTTGTTCAGAGGAATTGCCCCTGTCATCACTTTGGCTTGGTCTGTAACTTGGAAGGAAGCCCCTTGCAAATCTCCTGTATGAAGCAAAGGTGTTGATGAGGCACTCTCATATACAGCCGCCTCGCCGCCTTGTTTCGCTTCCATCACGATATGGAACTTCGGCTTCAGCTGTGTATGGTTATAATTGAATTGTCGTTGATAAGGATTGGTTGCGACTCCGGAATCAAAATCATTGATCTGCAAAGCGATATCAAGATACTGCCATGACTCCGCATGAGCTGCATCGACACGGAAATACAAATACTTTGCATCGCTTGTCAATTTCATCTGATCCAACTTGGCACTATTCCAGCCTGCTGTCGATGACGAGCCTAATGGCTTCACCATATTCCAATCAACAGCCTTCAATGCGTCTTCTGCCGTTGTCTTTTCTGCTGATAGGGGCTGTAGTTGCTGCTTCTTCTCGCCTAAGGAGTCATGGACTGTAGATGTAGAAAATGCATAAGCCATCCCTCCTCCCCATACTGGCATCAAGCTAATTAGCATGACACCAACTAACATACCAGAGATCGAAGCCTTCCATTTCCTCATGACATTACTCCTCTCTAAATAAATGCAAACGTTTGCATAAATAACAAAGAATAATGATGCTAGATTGATTGTCTTTACCTAATTATGTAGTGGTGCAATACCTCCATAGATAAATCACCCTCAATGTAAACGCTTGCAAAATCAAGCATACTGGTTCGTTTATTCCCTGTCAACCATCCTTAAGACCTAGCCTAAGTCCTTATATACAAAAAGACCACCGTCGAGATATCTCAACAGTGGTCATTCGTTGCTTGGCGACGTCCTACTCTCCCGGGAC
>NZ_MAIS01000016.1:0-84558 GCF_001680695.1 Paenibacillus sp. KS1
AACGCGAACTGACGAAAGTTCATCTTCCGCTCCCCCCAATGCTGACAAGACATTCATAATTTCTTGGAAGAATACTTGCCGTTCATCATGCTTGTGCAGCTCTTGGTACAGCGAACCGTCCTTGATGAAGATGACGCGGTCACAGTAACTTGCAGCAAATGCATCATGGGTAACCATCATCGTCGTGGTGCCGTCTTCCTTGTTGATCTTCTCCATCATTTCAAGCACGTCCTTGGCTGACTTGGAATCCAGATTACCAGTCGGCTCATCCGCAAGCAGCAGCTTCGGCTGATGGATGATTGCCCGCGCAATCGCAGTACGTTGACATTGACCACCCGAAATTTCATAGGTGCGCTTGTCCAGAATATGTCCGATTCCAAGCTTGTCCGCAATCACTTTTACACGCTGTTCCTGTTCCTTAATGCTGACATTCTCCAGCGTCAATGGGAAAATAATATTTTCCTTCACGGTCAAAGTCTGCAGCAAATTGAAATCCTGAAACACAAAGCCAAGCTCTCTGCGACGGAACAAGGCTAGTTTACGCTTACTAAGAGCGTGTGCATTGCTGCCGCCAATCAGTACTTCTCCTGATGACGGCTTATCGATCGTGGACACCACGTTCAAGAAAGTCGTCTTACCACTTCCGGATGGCCCCATGATGCCGACGAATTCGCCCTTGCCTATCGATAAATTCAAATCGGAAAGTGCTTTGTAAGACACTTTGCCTTCATATATTTTGGATACATTTCTGACTTCCAACATAGATGCTAATTACACTCCTTCGCTTACCTGTTCTGTACCACATACTTTACTGGGTATGAAGAAATGTAACCATTGTTATGCCTTACAATTTCCTTTCATTTTTGTCATGTAATCCATTTTGACAGATTACTACTCCTATCAAAACAAAAAAGGATCCTCGCATGACAACATGCAAAGAATCCTTTTTACCGTTACATCGACAACTAGCTTACTGTCTACTAATGATGATCTCCTTTTCTCCGACTGAACGCAAACCCTCCAAAACCGCCGACAATCGCAAGATAGAATCCGAGATCATACCACCAGCCTGTATTATTGATCTCATATACACGGATTCCATCCTTGAAAAGCCCAAAAATCAGCGAGATCGGCGCAATCCAGCCATGCCAGATCCCCCAGAAGAAACCTGCTGGTGATTGATCCGTGTACGAACCGTCTCCAGGCATACAGCCGCTCAGCAGAATCGTCATGGCGATAAACACTACACATAAGAGAATAAATCGCTTGGAATGCTTCATTAAAATGTCATCCCTCCTATATTGAAATACGCTACTGTTCAGATGATACATTAACAGTGATGTCCCCTTGACCATTTCTCAACAATGGCGCATACATCATAATCGCTTCGTTCTCAGCTGTAGGCTCGTCTTCGCAGCACTCTCCTGTCTCATTATATATGGCTCGGAGCAGTACATTATGACGAACATAGCCTACTCGTCAAGCAATAGCTGCGATGTATCATCGAAATTTCATTGCTTTTTCAGGGTCAATATGATATATTAGTTCTTCTCTTTCCATATTTTGATGTGTTTCAACAAAGAAGTAGGAGAGATCACACAATCCTTTCTTAGGAGGTAACTGAAGGTGAGCGACACGTTTCAAAGTGCCTTTCAAGAAGAGCAGCACCGTCTGAAAGACACGCTCGACATCATCGAGCAGCAATACGACAAAGTTCATAATGTAGCCCCTTATACTGGGCACGACTTTACGCTGCAAGTATTAGAGGACAACCGCAAGCAGCAGGAAGAACGCTTGGCTCAAGCCCGTAAGGAGCCTTATTTCGGAAGAATCGATTTCGAAGAAAACGGCAAGGATGAAGCACTCAAGCTGTATGTCGGCAAACGAGGCGTTCATCGCAGTGCAGAAGTCGAGAATGAAGCGTACCCGCTCGTGATTGACTGGAGAGCCCCGATTGCGAGCTTATTTTATTCCTTCTCCGGAGGTACCGCTCCGGTATCTTATGATTCATTAGACGGCCCTATCGAGGGCATCGTGCATCTCAAGCGCAACCTGGCGATACGCGGACAACAATTGCAAAGAGTCGTCGATACCTACAATCGCTCCGAAGGCGAAAGCCATGTTACAGACGAATTTCTCGTCTACCGACTAGGAGAGAACAAGGACAATCGACTGCGCGATATCGTATCTACGATTCAAGCGGAGCAGGATCGCATCATTCGCGCTCCGAAGAACACTGCCTTGTTCATACAAGGGGTCGCTGGTAGCGGTAAGACGACCGTTGCTCTGCACCGCCTTGCTTATTTGCTTTATCAATATCAGGAGCAGATTCGTGCCGAGAAGATGATGATTTTTGCGCCCAACCGCATGTTCCTGAACTATATATCCGATGTCTTGCCTGAACTGGGTGTCGGCAACATCCAGCAGCAGACGTTCCCTGAATGGGCTTTGGCGGTAATGGATATGCAGCTATCCGTAACACTCGCATCTCCGATGGAGCAAGTCGAGAAATGGTACGGTTCCTTGGATTCGCGTCCAGTTCTTGACGATCACGTTTCGGGACGATTCAAAGGCTCCCTCTCCTTGCTGTCTCATATGGATCAGCTTATGAAGGAGTACGAGCAGAACGCGGTTCCAAGCGGCGACTTCTTTCCTTGGGACGGAACCGTCCTCCCGTATGCAACCATATACAGCTGGTTCCATGAGGAGTATCGCTCCTACGAGCCGGCCAAGCGCAAGGAGCGCGTTATGGCCCGTATTCAGCGCTGGATTCAGATGGAACTGAAGCGAGAACACTCCAAGACAATGCTGAAGGATAAGAAGAAGCTATCAACGCAGCGTCTCAAAGCCTATATGAAGAAATGGCCTGTCCTCGATACATGGGAAATGTATCGCTCCCTGTTCGAACCGAAGAAACAGGGCGACACGGATAGCGATAGCAGCATCGTCATTCCAGAGCCCGTGCGCAAAGAAACCATAGCGTATTTGAAGAAAAAAGTGGTTCGTCACGAGGATCTGGCAGCACTGCTCTATTTGCATTCCCGCTTGCACGGGATTTCATCTGAGTATCGATACGATCATATTGTCATCGATGAGGCGCAAGACTTCTCGCCTTTACAAATCGCAGTACTCGACCACTTTGCCAAAAACCACTCCTTCACCATCTTAGGCGACCTCTCACAGGGGATTCATGCGTATGCTGGTATTCACGACTGGTCAGAGATGCGAGAACTGTTCGAAGCGGATGCAACGGATTACTTCGCCTTAACACGCAGTTATCGTTCGACGATGGAAATCATCCGGTTCGCGAACGTCATCCTAGATCGAGGTGTAGGAACAGACATGTTGGCCGTTCCGGTATTCCGCAGCGGTCAGAAGGTTCGTATTGTCAGCAGCAAGGCGAACGAGAGAGCAGAGCAGCTGAAGCAGATTATCACTGATTTCCAAGACAATGGGCATAATACGATTGCTTTATTGACTCGAACAGCGGATGAAGCCAGAGAATTGCACGCAGCACTCCATGCAAATATCGAAGGAGAACTGAAGCACAGCATCCACCTGATTGATGGCAACGAGCAGCAATACGAAGGCGGAATATCCGTTCTTCCGGTATACTTGTCCAAAGGCTTGGAATTCGATGCGGTTCTTGTTCTTGACGTCGATGAGCATCGATATCCATGCAGCTTGCTTGATGCGAAGCTGTTGTATGTCGGCTGTACTCGTGCGCTGCACGAGCTGTGGATTGTTCACGAACCTGCGAATCAGCTATCGCCGCTCGTGTGCACAGATGACGAAGATACGGTCGAATTGATGTCTTAACCGATTTGATCACTGAACCTAATAACTTGTTCACACAAAAGGACATTCTCTAGCAGCAGTAATATCTAGATGAATGTCCTTTGTTGTATGTTTCGCCATTCTATGGACTTGCAAAACCATATTCCGCCCTTACAAGTGAACTTGCTTATATTGCAATACACAAGTAGTGCCCTCATCTGGGCGGCTGTAGTACGATATTGTGCCGTTCATCGATTTCACCAGACTAATAACGACCATTAGACCGAGCCCTGTTCCCTTCTCCTTCGTCGTATAGAATGGCATGCCAATTCGTTTAATTTGATAATCGCTCATGCCAACCCCAGTGTCCTTAATATGAATATGCACTCCCTCGTTATCCGACCAGGTGGTAACCTTCAACGTACCTCCATCCGGCATGGACTCGACTGCATTTTTCATTATGTTTAGCAGCGACTGCTGGAATTTCTTCGACTCTCCCATAATGTACATCGGTTTTTGAGATAGATGCTGGACAACTACCTCCACCTTCGACAGTAAACAAAGTGGAGATACCATGGGCACGACGGTGTCTAGTTCTTCCTGAACATAGAGCGGACGAGCCACCTCGACCGTTGGTTTGGCGTAATTCAAATAATCTGTAATGATCGAATTCGCCTGTTCAATGCCGGAAGCTGCATAATTCCGATAGGTCTGAATTTGTTCCGGGGTCAAGTTTTTACGGTTCATAAGCTGTAGAAAGCCTTGTGCAGTTGTCAGTGGATTACGAATTTCATGAGAAATTGAAGCGGCTAGCTGACCGATAACTTGATATTTCTCAGCACGAAAAAGCTCTTCCCGCATCCGTTCCTGATTTTTGACATGATGATAGATGTAGCTTACATACATCGAGGACAAATAGGTTCCAATGACAGCAATCACCACCTCTACTCCCTGCACTTGATCCCATTGATCGAAGAAGAACAGATAGCCAGCTAAATATACCGTAATCAGCAGCAGCGACATGAGGAAAATCTTCAAATAGGTACTTTGCAGCACCTGCTTATAGTGCAGGATAAGTCCAGCTGCGAGCATCATCGTGGAACCAATGATTGTCGGTACCGAGTAAATCTGCAAGTATAGTAATGTGCACAGATTGAATGCCAACCATGTACATATCCCTGGCAGCAAACCCTCGAACAGAGCAGCCAGCGCAAGAGACACTGGAGTTAAGTGCAGCCCGTACAGCAATGGATCGATATCTTCATACCCAATATAAAAACAAGTCAGCAAAAATAAGATAAAGATAAATAACAGCTTGCGACGGTAATGAGCGAACATGAATTTCGGCGTGATGATGAGAAACATAAGACTTGCGCTCATAATATAGAGCAGCCCTTTGAATTCATGCGCTAATATGGAATGGATCAACATCATTATTCCTTTCCCTATCGATTCAATGCCTTGAACGTTGAGCATTCGAGTCAGCCAATGATTTTCCCGTTCCATGGAAGCCCTTTATGGAATCGGGAGCGGTCATTGGAACGCCATGCCGATAGCAATGGATAATCATACATATCCCATATTTTGCAGGGTGGGGCATCGATCGACGATCGTTCGATGATGCAATTGACCGCTCTTCGCGCAGCCTCATTCGCCCCTTCCATCGTAGCCAAATCTGTATTCGTTCGAACATAATCCGACGCAAGGAACAGATTCGGAATTGCTGTATATGCATTCGGCCGCAAGTTCCACGTGTGGACATGATTCACGAGCAGCGGCTCCATGTTGATCGCTTCATGCGGGTTCGGGAATTGAATATCTTCATCGAGATACCAATGCACAATCATATCATCGCTCAGTATGGTCTCACCTTGATTCAAGCTCCGCTTCAGCTGCTCCCACACTTCTATCTTAATTTGCTCGCTAGTGCAGTGCATTGCCGGCTTCCCGAATACAATACCAGGCGTTTTCCAATCCGATACATCGATCGAGATGATACCTGCCACATCCCCATTGCCGAAATCGCTCATCTTGAAATGCGGCCAGAACTGAGCTTGGGATACGGAAGTCAATGCCCAAGGGCTGTCCATATAGATGACATGACCATGGATGATAGGGACATCTTCTTTCAAATAAAATTGGACGCCGTTCATCCATTCCACGTTCTTCGCTAGCTCGGGCAGTCCGCCCAGCAATGGATCACCCTCGATTAGATCCTCCGTAATCAGTTCCGCCATCACCTCAACGGGCAGTGCTGCGATATAATAATCTGCGGTTACAATGTGGGAGCGGCCTTCTTCTTGAATGGTCACGCCTTGAATCCGGCCATTCTTGCAATGAATATGTTCAACTTTCGCTCTTAAGCGATAGTCGACTCCCCCCTGTCTCAAGTAAGTCAGCCAAGGATTGATCCACACATCATTGGTAGGGCCGTTCAGCAAGCGATCCGCACTACCTCCTGGCAGCACCATATCCAGCATTACGGTTGCAGCTACCGTGCCTACTGTGCAGGCATTCGCTTCCTTCGCCCGTGCTGCGACCAATATACGCGTTAGGCCAGTGAAAATGTGTCTGAATTCCGCTGACTGCTTCTCCGCCTGTAGAAAATCCCACCATGCTACACGCTGATAATCCAGCAGCCGGCGTTCATCACAGCTAGTCAGAACCTGCCACAGACAGTTCACATAACGGTCGACGTCCTTCTCACTTAAACCAAGTTTATTATCGAATAGTGATTTAAGCAGTGTGCGCCAGCCGCGTATCGTTTGCGGGAATTCAGTAAGAAAAGGAAGCATAGGACGATTGAAGAAGGCAAGTCCCAAGTTCGTTCCTTCGATTAGATTATCAAATACGGTTAATCTCTCGGTACTGTTCGGCCGTTGATAGGGAATACGCTTCATGGTGTCCGTAACGTGCTTATAGAATTTTGGGAAGAACCTGAATCCGTGTTCTCCTGGCAAATCTGGTCGACCATTCGTCCCCGAATTGGGAACCGGCATACTTCGTGCCTTGCCTCCTGGAATGGTTCTCCATTCATACACAGAGACGCGAAATCCACGCTCCATTAGTTCGTGCGCTGCACTCATGCCGGCGATACCACCGCCTAACACGATCACACTTGGGCGATCTTTCCCCACCATAAACAATTGAGCACTCCTATTCCATTATTATCATTGGAAAAATAAACTAGTTTCATATTACTATAAATCGACGGATTACAACACCTCTCAACGCAGATCTACAAGAAAAACAGAATGTAAGTTAGAAACGTGCCCCTTTCTACCATTTTACATCATAGATTTGGAACCTATTTGCAAGAAATCAACAACAAAAAACCTGCCCTTTGATTCATTGAGCAGGCATGTATTTCGCTGGGTTTCACGGAGAAGAACGGTTCATTTTTCATAAATATGGGTAATGACAATTTGTCGAACGCGAGTTCATCACCTAGATGACTTGAACGACCCAAGCAATCCATGCAGCAGCTGGATAGAACAGCAACTGAGCGATAATCGTACCTACCACTCTTGAGAACATCAAGAGCGCGAATATTTTACCTAAGCGATTCCGTTCTGTCGCATCGCCCATTGCGCGATCGGTAAGCATTGCCATTTGCGGATCGACGAAGATCGTGAGTATGATCGTAGCTAGTCCGTTAATTAGTCCAGATGATTGCGAGGCGGCCGTACTATACTCTGGATTCAAAGCAGATGCGTACAGTGCTGCCAGAACCCCGATCGTATAGATGCTGGTGACCAGACAATTCAATAGCAGCAAGCGCTTCGGAATTCCCATGATCCGCAGCGAGCGGAGCATGTTCCATGTTGGCGTTCGCAGATGATGCTTCACATGCCGAATCTGATCGAGGGATACGGATGAAATCAATTTCGGTATAGAGCCTGACACTTCCATATGACGTATCACTCTAGTTGCAATCAAGACAGCCGTTGGAAAAAAGAGCATTGCCAGCAGCGTTCCTACCGTTGATGAGCCGATTACAATACGGAACTGGCCTTCCAAATCAAATTCCGGATGCTGCTTTGCATAATCGATAATTTTCCCTGTCATTGGGCCCTGAAGCAAATTCGAAGTACGAGATACAAGGACAATTATGCCGGTTAATGATAGAGCAACTGCAAGTCTACCTGTACGTACGCCCGCGTAGCGAACCGCATAGGACAATGTCTCAAATAAATGGATAAGCATAGTTAGTAAGGAGATGATGATAATTTTATCCAACGTGAACTCCCCCACAGGAAATCGTTGTTATACCAATTATAGCTTAGAATCATGTTTTTTATTTTCTCACGTCGTTTCCGTACTTGTCCAGATCAAAAAAGACTTTTAAATGTTGCAACTTTTTCATTCTATCATCGTTATTATTGTTAAAGGGGGTTTCGGGCTTACATGAGAGATGTTACTCGTACATTGAAATACAGCCTATCCATTCTAGTAGGCTGTCTACTTATAACACTGCTTGGTTCAAGCTTCGCCTATGCTGGTGATGGTGCCGCGCATAAGGTTCAAATGCAACCGACTCCGATTCCGGTCGTACGTGTGGTAGATACGGATGGGAATACCTTATCCCATGACGCCTTGATCGAGAATGGGCTGACATATATCCCTATTAAGGATCTAAGTACGCATTTGAATTTGAAGGTACGATGGGAATCATACAGCCATACTGTATATATTGAAGGGGACAAATCAGATATTACGTGGAGTTCACTAACTGGCAAGATGAAGGTGAATGGCAAGGATACGGTGCTCACGACATTCCCTCAAATTATTAACAATAAAACCTTTATCCCGCTTCGTCTTCTGCAGAATGTATTTACTTATCAATTTGACTGGGATAGCAAAACGAAAACCGTTACCCTGCTCAACAATTGGTAGAAGGTTGGATGATATACGCAGCAATAATTCCATAGAGCGGATAGATTTGAAATCTAGAAAGAGCAATACGGGCTGTTCCTACCTGTACTGCTCTTTTTTATGCTTGCTGCCCATCCAACAAGTCTTCGTTAATAATGGAGAACAAAAGAACATCCTCGTAGCGCCCTTTTGCAAAAATATGCTTACGAAGCACTCCCTCCTGTTGAAAACCGCACTTCACCAACACGCGTATCGAGGCAGTATTATCTGGATAGCATCTAGCTTCAATCCGTACAAGCTTCATCGAAGTAAATCCATAACGAATCACCTCGTTCACAACCTCTGTCATGAGGCCATGTCCCCAGCAGGATCTGGACAACGCATAGCCGATCTCGGCACGTGCATGCTGCTGATTCCAATTCCCAAAGCCGCATGTGCCGATAAGCCGCTCCGACTGCTTGCAGTAAATTCCCCACGGAGCAATCTCTCCGCGACTATAACGCTGGATAATCCAGTTCAGAAAACGCTGCGAATCAGCAATCGTCTGGTGAGCAGGCCATGTTGCAAACCGCGAAATCTCTTCATCAGAAGCATATTCAAACATATCCTCAGCATCCTGAAGCTTCATTTCCTTCATACGTGTACGGGCTGTCTCTAGGACTGGAACGGGAAAGAACAGCTCTGTCTTGCGCATCATGATTTCCCTCCTTATGGATCTGGGATTCACCTTATTCTTCTACACAAGATCATGCCATAACTGCCCGCTATTGTCTAACCATGCCGTATTTCTATCTCTATCTCTTTCTCTATCTCTTCAACGTGACAAAGACAAAAAGCCCGTCACCTTCAATAAGGGCACGAGCTGATGTCTGTTTTAGATGCTGTTATTAGAATTATCGCTTTGGATGATTGCGAAATAACATAGGTAGAACTAGACTTGATTATGAACGAAGCTTGCCAACGAAAGTATTCCCGAATTGTCTACACAGTTCCTTCTCGTCAGCCTTAGGCGTCAATTCTACCTTCAAGCCATCCAACACAACCTCGCAGCCTCGCTGACGCAGCTTCTCAATGAGAATGTCCACTGCTGCACCATATTGTGCGTACGAAGAATCACAAGAACCAAACACGGCCGCCTTCTTGCCCGTCAGATCCACATCATCCATCTCATCGAAGAAATCAAGGAATTCATCGGGCAGTTCACCATCCCCCCATGTGTACGCGCCAAGCAGAATTCCATCGTACTCTGCCATCTCCGATGCATAGGCATCCATGACTTCCTTCATCGTAAGCTCCTCATCAGTTCCTTTGACGCCTTCGGCCACAGCTTCCGCCATTTCTTCTGTATTCCCTGTCATACTCGCATAAATTAACAATGTGCTCATGTATATAACCTCCAACTTTTTTATGTACAAAAATTGATATTGATAATCATTATCATTATAGTTGGAGTCGTTGCATTGCGCAAGCAGCAATCTTCTGCCAATTAAAAAAGGATAAGGCAGCTCTATCGAGCTCCTCATCCCAGATCTAGCCTTCAACGCTATTCTTAAATACCGAAGGTTAAAACGTTAGCGTATATGTTAATTCGTGTCTCCCATATAGACGTCTTTTTCCCCTCTACCCTGCAGCTTGGGTATCAATTGTGCAGGATAAACTCGAATGTGATCAAGCGCTGATAAGGCAACCCACTCTACACCAACCTGATACTCGTCAGGATTCGTTCCTGCAAAGATCTGAGCCTCTTGCTCTGTCGGTGGAATACGCTCATCAAGTTCAGCGACAAAATAAAATTCAACCTGATGGACATCGGCATCCCATTCTGCAAATTGATGATTTTTACCTATGTACTCACGAACATACGTGAGGTCGTGCACACGGATATGACAACCTATTTCTTCCATACATTCCCGCTTCAACGCATCACTTAACTGCTCTCCATGTTCCTGTCCACCACCTGGGAACAGATAGAAGAATCCTTCCTGATCCTTGTTTTTCGTAAGCAGCACTTTTCCGTCGTATATGATGATTGCCTTGGCTGAATTTCGTATGGGCTTCATATGTCTTCCCCCTTGATAAAAGTGTTCTAACAGTTAATTGTACCTTAATTAGCAAGCTGTCAATGCGGTAATCGTTACGAATTTGATAAATTTTTTATAAAATCATCGAAAAAGATAAAGACGAACACCTAACATTATGGTAGTATATGGTACAAACCAGGTGTCAATTATCTCCTCTGACCTGCATCTAGTAAGGTTGGCGTATGGTGTAAACGATTATTCCATTGAGAGGGGAACTGTACACGTATGAAACGTAGATCCATGATGCTTATGTTGACGCTTTTACTGGCAATAAGTGCGTTTGTAAGCGCTTGCGGAAGCAGCAGCACGCCTGCCCCTGAGTCCAAGCCGAGCGAGACTCAGAAACCTGGCGACAGCGGGACAGGTGAGAAAAAAGAAGAGAACAAGGACGTGGCACTCGCCTCAGATCAGACCTTCCGCTTCAACATGAAGAGTGATCCTCCTTCCCTTGATCCTGGTACATCTCAGGATACGACTTCCTTCCAAGTATTGAGCCATATCTTTGAAGGGCTCACACGATTGGATGAGCACGGCAAAGTTATTCCAGGTACCGCAGAGAGCTGGGAAGAAGATGCTACGAAGACGAAGTATGTCTTCCATCTCCGCAAAGATGCCAAATGGTCGAACGGCGATCCTGTAAAAGCAAAAGATTACGAGAACGCTTGGAAACGTGTTCTCGATCCTAAGATGTTGCCAGCTCCACCATATGCCTATCAGCTGTACTACATTAAAGGTGCAGAAGATTACAACACGAAGAAATCCACGGATCCAAATTCCGTAGCAGTAAAAGCCACTGACGATTACACGTTGGAAGTCGAACTTACGACACCAACTGCTTACTTCTTAAGCTTACTCTCCTTCCAATCCTACTTCCCTGTACACACGGATGCCCGCGATTCGAAATGGGCTTCTGAGGCAAGTACTATCATATCGAACGGCCCATTCAAAATGTCAGACTGGAAGCATCAAAACTCACTTGAACTGATTCCAAACGAACACTACTATGCAAAAGATGAAATCAAATTTACGAAAGTACAAATTACAATTGTCGAGGATCCTGGTACCGAAGTCAGCATGTATGAAACAGGAGCACTTGAATTCGCAGGTCAGCCGACTGGTGAAATTCCGGTCGACCAAATTGCGATGCTGAAGGAGTCGAAGCCAGATGAGCTTCAAATCAAAGGTATTGCTTCCTCGTATTACTACCTGTTCAACAATAAGCAGAAGCCATTCGACAATGTCAATATTCGCAAGGCACTGGCAATGGCTATTGATCGTAAGCAAATTGTTGAGAAAGTCACGCTTGGTGGTCAAACACCTGCATTTGGTATTGTTGCGAAAGGTATCGCAGGGATAAATGATGAGTATCGCAATGAATCTGATGACAGCGCCTATTTCAAGGAAGATGCTGCTGAAGCAAAGGCTCTTCTCGAAAAAGGCTTGAAGGAATCCGGATTGTCAGAAATGCCTGAATTTACACTCACTCACAATACCAATGAAATGCATAAGAAAGTTGCTCAAGCCGTCGCGAATATGTGGAAAAATACGCTTGGACTGAAAGTAAAGGTTGAAAATCAGGAGTGGGGTGTCTTCCTAAAGAACCGGACGGCATTGAACTATCAAGTCGCTCGCGCCGGCTGGACGACAGACTATAATGATCCAATGTCATTCATCGATCTCTATACGACTGGCAGCGGCAATAATGATATTGGGTACAACAATCCTGAATTCGATAAACTGGTGAAAGATGCGAAGATTTCTGTGGATCCAAATGCACGTATGGACTTGATTAAGCAAGCTGAGAAGAAGCTGATTGCAGACGATATGGCGATCATACCGATTTTCTATCATACAAATGTTCATTTACAGAAGCCGTACGTCAAAAATGTATTTATCGACTACCAAGGACAAATAAACTTCACTCGCGGTTATATTGCAGAACACTAATCGATCGATCGTGACATTGAGCATGTAAATAGTCGGGGTACATATGCAGGCAATGTTCATATGTATCCCGACTTTAGCATTATAGGTTGAAATTATCCTTCAGGAGGCTGGTGGAATGTGATTCGCTATGTCCTTACCAAGCTAATGTATCTCATCATTTCCTTATGGGTTCTGGCTACACTTACCTTTCTATTGATGAAGGCTGTCCCAGGCGACCCATTTCTGTCAGAGAAAGCCGTTCCTCCAGAAATACGTGCAAGGCTCATGGAGCAATATGGACTCGACAAGCCATTATATGAACAGTATGTCGTTTATTTGAACAAGCTCGTTCAAGGTAATCTTGGTATTTCCATGAAAATGCAGGATCGTGAAGTCGTTCAGGCCATCCGCGAATCCTTCCCCTACTCACTTAAGCTCGGTATCTGTGCCTTAATTGTAGCCGTCACGATCGGGATAGGACTCGGGATTGCTGCAGCAATGCGGCATCGCAAGCTGATTGATACGTCCTCCATGGTACTCGCTGTCGTTGGCGTATCTGTCCCCAGCTTTGTTCTTGCCTCATTTATGCAATACGTGCTTGGGGTAAAACTGAAGCTGCTGCCCGTCTTTGGACTAGCTGGCCCCCTCACCTATGTCATGCCCACCATTGCGCTATCAGCTCTACCGATTGCTTTCATCGCCAGATTAACTCGCTCCAGTATGCTGGAGGTTCTGCATTCTGATTATATTAAGACAGCCAAGTCCAAAGGTCTGTCTGCCGGTGTCATTGTGCGCAGACATATTTTACGCAACGGAATCTTGCCTGTTGTTACGTATCTTGGCCCACTTACTGCAGGTATTGTTACCGGTTCATTCATTGTGGAGCATATTTTCGGAATCGGTGGTCTTGGTAAAATATTCGTAATGAGTATTACGAACCGCGACTATTCTCTCATCATGGGGATCACTATGTTCTATGGCGTTATATTGATGGTGGCTCGCTTCCTTACTGACTTGGCTTATGGTGTTATCGATCCTCGCATTAAGCTTGCCAAAGGAAAGGAGAAAGCGGCATGATTACCTACAACAAACAGAATCCATTGCAGCAGCCCCCTATCAAGCCCGAGCAATTCAAAAAAGCGAACATCGACGAACATGCGGCGGAGGCGATCGAACGCGAGAGTATATCCGCTTGGCGCGATTCGTGGCTTCGATTGCGCAGTAATTGGGCAGCAATGACAGGCCTCGTTATTCTTGTTCTGCTCATTATTATGGCCATCATCGGACCAATGTTAACTTCTTATGACTACGAAACCAATTATTTGGACAAGACGAATTTGCCACCTTCCTCAGAGCATTGGTTCGGCACGGACGATCTCGGCCGCGACATGTTCGCCCGTACTTGGATGGGCGCTCGTATTTCACTTATCGTCGGCTTCTCCGCAGCCCTCATTAACCTGATTGTCGGCGTCATATATGGCGGCATAATGGGGTATGTGGGAGGCAAACTCGATGAAATCATGAACAAGGCATCTGAAATTATATTCACACTTCCTGACCTTCTTGTCGCCATTTTACTGGTAGTAGTACTAGAACCAAGTCTTGGCGTTATTATATTGGCGCTGTGCTTCACTGGCTGGATAAATATGGCCTGGATTGTGCGCGGGCAAATGATGCAGCTCAAAAATCAGGAGTTCGTCCTTGCCTCCCGTTCTCTCGGCGCATCGGGAGCACGGATCTTGTTCCGGCATCTGATTCCAAATTCACTCGGCCCGATTATCGTTACGCTAACCTTAGCAATTCCTGTATCGATCTTCGGCGAAGCGGTTCTTAGCTTCCTCGGGCTTGGTGTACAATCCCCAGCTGCCTCTTGGGGAACGATGATTAGCGATGCATTGAAGGCGATGACCGTCTATCCATGGCGTATCGCATTCCCTGCATTCTTTATCAGCTTGACGATGCTTGCATTCAACATGTTTGGCGATGGACTGCGTGATGCACTCGATCCGAAGATGAAAAAGTAGACGAGGAGGATGACGAATATGAAGCCTTTATTGGAAATCAACGACCTTCACGTCTCTTTCCACGTCCGTGGCGGCGAGGTGAAGGCAGTACGCGGTATCAATTTTCATGTGAATCAAGGCGAGGCCGTGGCGATCGTAGGCGAGTCCGGCTGTGGCAAGAGTGTTACGGCGCAATCGATATTGCGGCTGCTGCCAAGCCCACCTAGCAAGGTGAAGCAAGGCGAGATACGCTTCAAGGGAAATGATCTTCTGAAGCTGAAAGAACGTGACATGCAATCGATTCGCGGCAAGGACATCGGCATGATCTTCCAAGATCCCATGACTTCATTAAATCCGACGATGACGATAGGTCGACAGATTACTGAAGTATTAATGAAGCATCAACAAATGACCGCTTCACAGGCGAAGGCACGGGCTATCGAGATGCTGTCTATGGTTGGCATTCCGAATCCAGCTTCTCGCTTCCAGCAATACCCGCATGAATTCTCGGGAGGAATGCGCCAGCGCGCGATGATTGCCATCGCACTTGCCTGCAAACCATCCCTGCTAATCGCAGATGAACCGACTACAGCGCTTGACGTAACTATACAAGCTCAAATCTTGCGCGTTATGAAACAGCTGCAGCAGGAGATGGGCACATCCATTATATTAATTACACATGATCTCGGAATTGTCGCTGATCTATGCGACCGAGTCATTGTTATGTATGCTGGTAAAATCGTTGAGACCGGAACGAAATGGGATATATTCAAAAATCCACAGCATCCTTATACGAAGGGCTTGCTCCGTTCCTTGCCTCGTCTGGATCAGAAGAAGGAGGAGCCGCTTATTCCGATTTACGGCACACCGCCAGATCTGATTAAGCCGCCAGCAGGGTGCGGGTTCTGCGCTCGCTGCAATGAAGCGATGGAAGTCTGCATGTCCTACGATCCGGAAGTAACGAAGGTAGGCGATTCGCATCAAGCGAAATGCTGGCTTCTCCATCCGCTGGCGCAGGAGGTGGCTCGATGAGCAGAGAGGCATTGCTTGAAGTACAGGGATTGAAGAAGTATTTCAATCTAGGCCGCGGCAATATATTAAAAGCGGTTAACGATGTCAACTTCACCATCCATAAGGGTGAGACCCTCGGTATGGTTGGTGAATCCGGCTGCGGGAAGTCCACTGTAGGACGAACTGTCCTGCGCCTTTACGAGCCGACAGGCGGTAAGACAATCTACAATGGAACGAATATTTACAGCCTGAAGCGCAAGCAGATGGCAGCGGTGCGCCGAGAAATGCAGATGATCTTCCAAGATCCGTACGCTTCGCTTAATCCGCGGCTCACCATCTCTGATATTATTGGAGAAGCTATCGACATTCACAAGCTAGCTGCGAGCCGCGCAGAAAAGAAGAAACAGATCGAAGATCTCCTTGATCTTGTTGGCTTGAATCCAGATCACGCTACTCGCTATCCGCATGAATTCTCAGGCGGCCAACGACAGCGTATCGGCATCGCTCGCGCGCTTGCCGTAGATCCAAAGCTCATTATTTGTGACGAGCCGATCTCCGCACTTGATGTGTCCATCCAAGCGCAAGTCGTTAACTTGCTGAAGGATCTGCAGGCTCGGCTTGGACTCACCTATTTGTTCATCGCCCATGATTTGTCCATGGTCAAGCATATTAGCGATCGCGTGGCCGTCATGTACTTGGGCAAAATGGTTGAACTGACTGATAGTGAGACGCTCTACAATGAGCCGCTTCATCCTTATACGCAAGCGCTCATGTCCGCCATTCCTGTTCCCGATCCAGATATCGAGGCGCAGAAGGAGCGAATTGTGTTAAGCGGTGAACTCCCAAGTCCAATCAATCCACCGAGCGGTTGTCATTTCCGTACGAGATGCCCCGCGGCAACTGAGCAGTGTGCGGCTGCTGTACCGGAATTCCGTGAAGCCAAGCCTGGTCATTATGTAGCCTGCCATCTCGTTTAGGATGTATCCAATTATTTCAGACCCAAGCAATGAAGGCAGAGAAGAGAATCAGGAGACGTTCCTCCTACCTCTACTCTGCCTTTTTCATGTCGTTTCCAAGCTATCCTGGAAGTGATATATGCCTCTTACTTAATCAAACTTCACTAACAATGAGTGATGACAGACAGTCTGCAAGTCCCGATATATTTGATTGATTGGCGCATCCTCCATAACTGCATGGATGCCCAAGTACGGGAAAAGCGCATTGGCCGATGATAAGGCTGCTTGTCCAGCTTCCTTACACCGAAGTGATACTTCCTGTACATCCGTGTCCGTGAGTGCCGTGCCCTGTGTATGCTCGTTCCACGATTTCTCGATAGCCTGATAGAACGCACTTACCGCTTCCGTCAGCAATTCGTTCTGAATGATGATTTTATTCGATATAGAATCATAACGGTTCACCGAAGCATTCTCCCATACAGCGCGATTCTGCTCCGCAATATTTCGTGCCTCTTCCAGGAAGTGCATTGCCAGCCCTATGCTTACAGCAGCGAACGAGGCTTCTGCAAAAGGCAGGAACGGATAGCTGTATATCGGGTTATCGTAAAGACCATTTGGCTCCATAATGCTAAAGGTTCGTTCATCAGATACAAATACATCATGTACGACAATGGAATGACTTTCTGTACCCTTCAAGCCAAATGCGTTCCAATCCTTCACGATCTCGACTTCATCCGGCCAGAATACGAATGAACGAATGACCGGCTCCGCTGCAGATTCCACTCCAGTATCCGATTCGGCATGCTTTTGAACCACACAATTGGCGGTGAACACAGTCGCATATGTGGAGCCGCTGCAGAACTTCCAGCGCCCATTCACCCGGTATCCGCCCTCAACCTTCACAGCCGTGCCGCTTGGATGCCCCGATCCTGCTACAACCGCATCCTTCCTCGTATAAGCATCCTTCGCCACTTCTGGCGTCATAAATGGTGCAAAGAAGCCGCCTCCAGAGCCAATCGTTACGAGCCAGCCGAAGCTGCCATTAATCCAGGACGTATGCTCGAACCATTTCAACGCTTCGGGAAGTTCTGTCATATTCCCCTGTAATTCAGCTGGTACGAACAGCTTGAACAATCCCCGCTCATAAATCCATTGCAGCAGCTGCTGGGGAAGCTTCCCCTCTTGTTCAATGGTCAAGGCCTGATCTCGAATGATGCGAATTTCTTCATCGGTAAAATGATTCATCGGTAACACGCTCCCACTCTTATCAACGTATGGATAAATGCAAATCTATCTATTTATCCATTATAGTACACGTTTACAAGATAAGGCGGAGACGAATCATATCTACGCAAGGAATTCCATTCTCTTCGATCGGTTCATCATAGTGAATGACGAAGAAATCGGTATCGATTCCGCAAATACGGAAGCCGCATTTCTGATATAAGCCGAGCTGTGACAGACTGGAGTTCCCAGTACCTACCTCCAGCACTTGATAACCAAGCTCTCGAGCGCACTGAATGGCATGCTGTACAAGCTGCTTTCCATAGCCCTTGCCCTGCCACTCTTCTGCAACCGCCACATTCACAAGCTCAAGGGTGTGCGGGCGCGTCGGAAGCAGAAGTACAGCTCCAATCGTCTCTCCATTCACATTCAATGTATAACCGATACTGCGATGCAAGTATTGATTCACGGCAGCTTCTTCCGGATCAGCAAGCAGCAGCAAATCTAGTGGGATGTTACGAGTTTCCGTAGGAATAATGAGTGCTTCCAAGACAATTGTCCTCCTCTAAGCTGTCTCTCACTTCTCACCTGCATGGTTGAATCAAGTGAAGGACAGAGTTTGTGTGTGGATTCATGAGCATGCAACTTACGCCATCTGACCATATTCCTGGGCATATGCACCATGCTGTAAATAATGCTTGTACAGGTGGAAAAACACACGTATTCCCCCATAAAAGTTAGAGTCATGCTCACTCTTGCGTATTAAATAAACCGTATCCTCAATCGAAGGTACTTGCCCTTCCTCACACATCCGTTCATACTCCACAAAGTCGACTTCGAACAATCCTTTCTCCTCGCCTGTCTCCGTAGCGTAAGCGTATAATGCCGTGGAACCTTCCAACTTCTTCAATTGATAATGTATCGTTGAAGCCATTGCAAATCACCTACTTATGTATAATGTAGAATCTGTCCCGCTTCCCGTGTGTGGTGAGCGATTGTTCACAACGGAGTAGTCGGATATCTGCCTGTTATAACGACAGTTGTCTCCATTCCATAGCGATTTCCGTATGCGGTTCTCCACCAATCTCAATTTCCTTCTCGCCGACGATTATTGCACCGGTACGACGATAAAATTGAAGAGCACGATTCCCTTTCAAAACCCACACCAACATATTCGTATGTCCGAACGACTTCGAATGCTCCATCACGTGTGAAACCAGCTTGCTACCGAGCCCTTGTCCTTGAACGGTCGACAGCAAGTAGAGTGCATATAATTCTGCTCGATCCGGAAATTGTTCACTCCGGCTTGGGCCACCCATCGCAAAACCAGCGATTTCCTCAGTATCCTGTACTGCGACATATATACACTTGTCAGCTGTCAAATGTCCTATTGCATGTTCCCACATATTTTGTCTAGCTTGTACAGATAAGCCTGACAAATAAGTATCTGATACAATCCCTTGATAGGTAGTGCGCCAGCTGTCAACATGAACACGTGCAATACCAGGCGCATCGCCAGCCATCGCTTTTCGAATTTGCAATTGACTCCCTCCTCTACAGGTGAGTTCATCCTCTACTTGGGATGATGAGAACCTCTTCCACTCCATTTCGCGTGCATGGCAGCCAATAATAGACCTAGTAACGATCCAGAGAATGGTGCAACAACTAGGATACCGATCCAATTCGTTCGGCTGCTGAATAATAGCTTAGCCATAAGAGTAAGCATTGCGACGAGTACGACAATTGCCCAGAAGGTACGCTTCCTTGCGCTCGGCACACGCTGCAGCTGAGAAGACAGAAGCGTAGGGGACACTTGTCTGCCTATTCGATAAATCCAATACACTTCAACAGCAAGTCCTACCATGGATAAGGAATGCTGAATCCATTTATAGATTGGGATACCGACAGCGGTTGCTTGAAGCTGAGGCAACTGCTGAACGGCCCATCCGCTTTGATGGGTGAAGCTGTCCACCAAGACATGAGAACCAAATCCGATTGAAACCGACAGGATAAATAGCAGCCACGCTCCAATTGACGGTAATCGCCAGGTAGAGACGAACGCCAAGGATCGCCGATCAAGCTCGAAGTACGAGGGCAAATGACGAGCAAGCTGCTCCTTCATGATGAGATGAAATAGGAAAGCAAACAATACACTCAGAGGGATTGCTTCCAACAGCAATCCCTTCCACGTATGGCCCATCAATTGGTACGGTTCAAGCATGATAAAATATTCAAAGTCAGGTGCCATGCTTCCAAGAACTAGCCCCGTCACACTTAAGTATTGCGGCGCAAGACGCTGAACAGGTGCAGCATACAGTGGATGTACGAAGGTAAAAGGCATGATTATCTGCTGTCCTTCTCCGATTTCTTCATTGCATATAGATCCTCTTCAATGCCAGCCATACGCTGCTCCAACATCGCACGCGCATCCTCGATAGCCTGATTATATAAGTACGGCTCGAACATCTTCAGTAGATAATCAACAAGCTCCTCTGCCTCGAACATGCCCAGGGATTCTCCACGCTCTGTCTCAAAATACTGCTTCAAATCCTCTATCCATTTTTCCTTCTGCTCTCTAGGCAGCTTCTTTACATTCATGATGTCCCTCCTAAGTTGCTAAGTCGCTTGTTTACTTCCTTCTATCGATGAACTTATTATAGACGACCTACGAATTCAACAGACAGCGAGTTGAAATACTCCATCTTCTCATCAATAAAATCATCGCCCGAATCGATGCTTCCGACAATATGTAAATCATGGAGACATAGTCCCATTAACCACAACTGACGTGCAGCAACGAATACGGGAACTGCTCGAATATCGTCTTCGTTAAGTTGACGTACAGACTGATAGCCCTCTAGGAATGCGTCCCACAACTCTGACAGCTTTCCAGGATCATTACCTAAGCGCACCTCTCGAGCCAAGCGAAATTCTGCTATATCATAAGCGCGGTAGCCATAACCGCACAAGTCAAAGTCATAATGAGTATACGTCTGATCGCCGCTGTAACTAATATTGGTATTTCCGTGCAAATCCCCGTGGCACACTCCCCAATCCAGACATGAGAACTGTGTAATTTGCTCCTTCAATGCGCTGCCAATGGCCATCAACTTCTGAACATCTTCGGGCCTATGCTGAATTCGGTCAGCAATCACCTGCAGCGGCTTATCGATTAGATAATGCTGATCCATAACAGGGCGCTCATATGAACTTGTAAACGTATCTGCTGCACTGTGCAGCTGCGCTACTGCTTGTCCGAACAATCGGCTAATGTCGGCATTGTCGATTGAGCGTTCTTCTCCCACAGCATAGGTGAACAGGACGCCAAATCGAATACCTTCAGGCGCTTGGAGCGGATGAACACGTTCCCCATTCAATGCCGTAATCGGTGAGGATACGGATATCCCCTCAGCTTGTAGATGAAGAAGGAAATCCATTTCAAATTCAACCACTGCCTGGTGTCTTCTCCAATCTCCACGATATACACGGAAAATATACAGGGCGTCATCGCCATGCACCTTATAGGTATCGTTCATTCCGCGCAGCAAAAATTCAACCCGCTGAACCTTGCCTACAGCATAATTTTCTTCTATCCATTCCTTAAGTGCTTGCTCGCATAATGTAGAATATACAACTGGAAAATGCATTTGACCCCACCCTTTTCATGTCCGACTGACATACTCTCTTTTTACGTTTCCTTCCTATTTGCTCAATGTGAGTGCAGCAGCGATAAGAAGCAAGGCCAGTGTGAGCGCATACATGACAATTGCTGTTGGGCTGGTATATCCATACCCGCAGCTCAACGAAGAATAGGCTGTTCACTTCTGTATCAACCAAACTGCAAGGTACATATCTTAGACGCATCAGGTATGGAAAAAGTTTCAACCCACACCCATCCCTTGGTCAAATGAGAGTTGAAAATTGGTTGGCTTATGGTGACTAGAACTAGACTAGCCTACTGCATACCAATACGAAATAATTTCCAGTTATAGATAGGATCTAAATACGGGTCAAGTTATGCAGAAATGCGAACAAGTGCTATAAAGAAATAAAGAAGACTGATATCAGTCTTCTCTCATGGCACAAACAATTGCTGCATCATTATAAAGTCCTCTTTACTTCGTCTAACTAATGGGTGTTCCTTCACTTCATGAACGAGTCGGGAAGCTTCTTTCACAGCTGTGCTGTATTGATCATGGGTAATGCGTCCCCACTCCAGAGCTTCTTCCAGCTCATCTTCATCCAAGAGGAAGATATGGCCCGATGGCAGCAGCACAACGTCCAAGTACAAGTCGTCGAAATAGGGGATGCCCCGATCATCCGTTCCGACCGGTTCACAAACATCCACGTACCACTGCATGACCTCTCCCTGTTCATCAAATACAGTCGTAATGGAATAATGCTCATGCAAGGGGAAATATTGCATCCAGCAATATCCTGTATCTACGAGCTTTATTCTCTTCCCGTCCATTGTCACTGTTAACGGCTGCCGCACCGCATTGAATTTAATCAGAGAGATGTAGCCTGTAAATTCCGGAGAATCTACTTCAGTTAGCGCGAACTGCTTGGACAAAATCCGTTTCCAATCGTAGCGATCTGCGTGTTTTCTCTTCATGTGGCAACCTTCCTCAGCTCGGATGCCGTCTCTTTATTTCCCATTGTCGAGCACTGCAGTTCGTCACCTGTATCTGCAGATAGACAAGAGAGGCCCAGCTTCAAATTTCCTTTGCTACGATTATACCTTACTCGCAAGCGTTCGGCATGTGATATATTGTCATATCTCCTTATTTTCCGCAAGATGACCAGCTTATGTCGAGCAGAGACACATCATCCTCCAGCATTTCTCCATTTCGATGCTCCAGCTTGTGGCGAAGCAGTTCGTCTGCAGGCGGATACGGCAGGCTGTCCAATTCGGATAACCCGTCGGTATACACCATCAGCCGAAAGGGTGCATTGCCTTCAATATGGTGGTGCAAGGTATGAGCTCTTCCGCCGATGAGACCACGATAGACTGACCACCGTTCTCCACTTGAGCTGGAAGTCTCGAACAGATTGCAGCTTTCTTGTCCATGCTGCCATAACCGACGTCGCCCGTCCCCATGCCATGCAAGCCATATTCGACTATACGGCTCTGCTTCATCCGTTCCATCAGTGCCATCGATCCGCCCGCAGGTGAACATCGCCTCGCTCCCGATTCGTTTCTTGTCTTCCAATACTTCCTTCACAAGTGGAGGGAGTCCCGAGGGAATCGGCAGCCCAGACATTTGCTCAGCTGCTGCATCACGTAGAGAATCCAGATAAGCATGCAAAGACTTGGCATTCAATTCAGACTGAACAGCAATCCAGTCCAATAGATGGGCCCCTAGAAACCTCGCAGCAAAATCTCCTTGGTAGCTCAAACTGACCCCATCGCATAATACAAAGCTGAGCGAACCACCATCTATGCGAAAGGCCAAATAATCTTGATTGTTATCCTTATATTGCGCCGTCTCTCCCGCTCGTGCGTAAGCAAATCTACAGCGAAAAGAGGATTGCTCGATCGTCATTAACGGCTGATCCACCTGTTGGGAACAACGGTAGTGAAAGGATGTCAGACTCAATCGGATTCACCCTGCCTTTCTTACGTAATCCAAGCTGTATCGTTGTACAATAGGCATACGGAGATTGAATAGCTTCCTGCAATCTCTCCTCATTGTGAAGTCCCTTCGTTAGGAATCAATTAACGCACAGGAGTAGCGGCAGACATTTGGAATCCGATCGAGACCAGCTCTGGACAATTTCCGGGCAGCATCATGTGGGCTCCTGATGAGAGGTGATAATCCGCCTCCACCAACATCTCACGATAGCTTTCCGGCAAGATCGAAGACATGCTTCGCAGCTTCTGTGCATGTTCATCGGTAAGAATGGTATCCTGCACGATCCCCTTCCACCTGCGGGGTTCTTCAATTGGTGTATCCAACATGTGATCCGTAATAAATATATTCTCGATAAGCACATTGCCATCCGGCACACTCATTTGCATAATCCGCCTAGCAATTGGCGCTGGATCATCCCCAGTAGCTACTCCATCTGTCATATGGCAAATTAGCGGAGCAGGGCAGTCCTGCATATGAGGCAGCTCGGCCTCCAGCAGTCTCTCTGCCTGAAGGAACGCCTTGGCTGCATCAGAGAAGCGAACCGGCGTCAAATCCGGCAATGCCCCCATGCTTGCAATTTCGTCAATTCCCTTGATGCCATTCAGCACATCATAGACATCGTCACTGTAGGCCAATATTGCAATGCGATAGCGCGGTGTCAGACGATTTCCCTTCGTAGAACGGAATACCATCTGTCGAATCGCTTGGGATAATGCTTCATATACCACATCGATTCGCCGTCTTCCGGCCATCGTCATATTCATGGAAGCACTGATATCAATTAAATAGATGAGAAGTGCAGGCGTGCGCTGTGAAGCCTGTATCGTGTAGTTCATCCGTCCAATTCACCTCATAGCATGTTATTTCAATCGTGCCTGATCCGCGCTAAATATCAGGCAGCATATAGGACGTATCATTCAAGAACTTATAAATATGTCCGGCCCTCGTCCCCACCTTGCCTACATTTTTGAAGTAGTCTGGATCCTTTTCATACCGTTCTGTAAACTCTAATGCATACTTTGAAGCATTATTCACATTATTTCTTGATAGTGCATTATACGCCTTATTGTAAGAGGCAATCAGCAGTACCACATCACGACTGCGAATCTTCTTTAATTGAGCAGCTTTCTCCGCAGCCTGTGCGGCCTGTACCGCTTCCAGCCGTTTGCGCTCCTGCTCGCGAGCCTGTTCTATTTTCAGCTGTTCATCCCGATTCTTCTTCCACTCCACATACTTCTCATATTGCTCTTGTTGATCATACTGGGCCTGCAGGCGTTTCCGCTCCGCATCCTTCTTCTTCTGTTCCTCCAGCTTCTTGATGCGCTGCTGTTCCTCTATGCGCTTCTGCTCATCTTCCTTGCGTTGCTGTTCCTCTTGCTTGCGCGCTTCCTCCTTGCGCTGTTCTTCCTCACGAAGCCGTTTTGCTTCTTCCTGCTTCCGTTCCTCTCCCGCCTTCAACTGTTGAGTCTTCGCGTCAAGCAGCGCTTGTTCTTCCGCAGCCTTCTTGACCGCATCTTCGTTCATCTGATTCACCACAAAAGCTCCACAGCCAAGCAATAGGAGTGCTGACGCTACACTAATGATCGCAATCGCTCGCTTCCCTAGCTTGACCTTAGACCGTGGCATTTGATCTGCTTCCCTTGCAAGCTTCTGCTCCAAGTCTTGAATCGCCGCAGCCAGCTCAATATGCATCGGACTTTCCTTCTCAACAAAATGATGAGCCGATCGGTACACTTCCAAGGCACATTGCAGTTGATTTTGCTCTTCTAGTTCTCTTGCCTGCCGGAACAGGCGATTGACCACATCCGGATCAACATCGGCCCGAGCAGGAATAAGGGGGGCGGATACTGCATCGGGTTGTACAGCAGAATTCTTTGTGCATCCTTCCGCCTCTTTATCTATCGCTTTATCCTCTGAACGCTGCTCATGAATCGCTTGCGTTCCTTCAGGCGCATTCTGCTGCTTAATGTCCATAACGATCTGTTCTTCCTCGTCTACGCCATTAAGCACAATCAACCATTCACCGAAGGTCGGACAACTGCTCAAATCCTGGCTTTCCCAAGCGCGTGAGAACAGATCCGATACTTTGCCGCCATATCGTTCTGTTAATACATGCTTCAATCCCTCATAACGCTCGCAAGAGGTTTGCATTTCACGTTGGTCGAAATAGCTCTCGCCCCATGCCTTATCCACGATCTGCTGAGATGACCAACCAAGCATCTCTGCAAGAAGAATGCTGCCTGCGAATCGATCTGCATATGCACTCCACATCCCTGTCAGCAGCGCACGATGTGCAGCATATCCTGGAGAGCCACTGAACAGCACATCCGGTCGATCCATCTTAGGACTATAGAGCTGCTCCACATCTACCAGTTCAATCGATAATGCCTTCGAACTCTGCTTAACTTCCGAGAAAAACGGAAGCATGACATTCGGCGCAGACAAATCGCAATGTGCCAGACCTCGCTGCTCCATACCGGAGCATACTCGTGCCAGCGATTTGGCAATCTGCAGGCTGTCTTGGCGTGTCAGCCGATTATGTTCTGCAACGATATCCAGCCACGTCGGGCCATGTATCCACGGCATTACCACTGCATAGAGCAAATCCGTGCTCTTCTGGATAAGTCCTCCGTTTTTCTCAGGGGTCAATACGTTCCGACTGCACACGCTTAGTCCTGGAAGCTCACTATAGGTTTCGAGCAGCTCAGATTGATATACCATCGCAGGGATACGATACTTCGGATGGAACACTTTGAGCGCCTTTGCCTCTACAGCATCTCCTCGGGTTGGAAGCAGCTGATAGATGACACCCTGTCTGCCAGCCTGCGCATATACGAGGCCAGGAGCTGCCGGATGTTCGCCGAACCGATATTCGATATCTTGAATAATGATCGTATCTCCTGATTGTGGCTGAAATGACATAATTCCTATCCTCCCGAGATGATGCATCTGTATGATGTAAGAAAAACCGGGAGTGTCCTACGCCCGGCTTCCTCTTTGTATTCAAGTAAGAATTGAACGATTAGCGCTGTTCATCCACAGAGCGGAACTTCTGCGCAATAGCCTTCAATTCTTCGCTAATTGTGTTCAAGGTTTGAACGAAGGATTGCATCTGCTTGCTTGCTTCTTGGAATTCTTGGAAGAAGCGCTGTTTCGTCATCCCTTCCCATTGACCTTCCATTCCTTGAATAGCCTGTGTCAGGGTAGCTACGATCTGTTGACTCTGATCTCCACCCTGCTTGAATTGATTCGACACTTGATCAACCTGTTCCGGTGTAATTAAAATGCGACCTGCCATGTTTGTTCCTCCTTTTGGTAGACATAGACATTTGAACGACAAATAAATTATGCAAATATTTCTATTCATAATTGTACATGAAATCTATTACAAATTTAAAAGAGTCTGCAGTCCTAATTCTAAAATGTGGACTCCTGAGCCTGAGGAACGCTCTGAAGTACGAGTTGGAACTGCTCTTCTTCCACATCGGTATAGCCAACGTGGACAATCATTTCAATGTCTTCCTGATTGAACAAATAGGAGTAGTTCTCATCAATATACCCTTCAGGATATATGACTCCCAAATAGTCGAACAAACGGTTCGTAGTGAGCTGCAGCTGCTTGCGGCCATATATCATTAATTTTTTGCTTCCTTCATGCAGCAGTACGATAGAGCCGAGTGGAAGCAATGCATCCTCTCCATTCCCAACATGTTGTTGTTCAGTCTGATTCCCCATAATTCATCCTTCCCTTTCTACTCTTGCATCCTACAATTCTTATCGAACCTGCACACGCGATGCGACGAGCTGATCATATTAACCAATATACAAATAACATGAGCAGTATTCTGATCCTACAGAGCGATAAATAAATATCATAATATAGTTCCTATGTCATAAATTAGGTCAGTCTATTAGACCCGTTTTAATAGCTTCAACTAGGCAGCAGTTTACCTACTGAACCGAACATATCTGAAACCTTATTCACGACTTTGCCAGCAGCCTTCGTTGCACCGCTCTTCACCGCTTTAACGCCATCTTGAACGGCTTCAGTTGCCGCTTTCGTTCCGCTCGCAACGGTATCAGTCATGGTATCCACCACAGTGTCAACGGCATCAACCGCATGGGTCTTGATAGACTTGCCGTTAATGGTTACCTCCGTAACCATAGAGATAGCAGCTCCTGTTGCTAGCCCTACACCTGCCCCTACAATAGTGCCGGCAACAGGAACGACTGAACCTACCCAGGCTCCCACGGCAGCACTCGCTGCCATGGTACCTACTCCGATTGATCCATTCACAACAGTACTGGCAGCTGCACGACTAGGGCCACCCTTCTCGTAATCCGTCATGACTGCGGTACCTGTATCGTATGCAAGCCCCGCATATCCAAGCTTGGCACTCCATCCCTTGATAGAGAGCGATTCCTTTGCTGCAACTACTGGATCAACGAATTTCCACACATTTGCATGATTCGCTGCATTCGATGCCGCATATCTCGTTCCTCGAATCCCCTCAGACAGTGCGAATTTCGATCTTGCACCGCTGATTGTCACATAGCCGTCTCCACGAACATTCACATTGAACCCGCTCTTCGCCATATTGATCATGCGGTATCCGTCTTTTCCATAGCCATACATTTCAGGAGTCGTTGGCTTCCAATTCCAACCGCCTGAACCTTTATCCTCTTGTGTGCCAATCGCCCGAACAACCGCATTTGGGTTCGATATGGCGCCTACCCGTGTCCCTAGAGCAGGGATAATCAGTGATGCCCCCCCAATCCCTATCGTTGAATATAATGACGCCGCCGAACCGATTTGATAGGCATGGCCTAGAATCGGGTGCGCTTGCTGATCAGCTGATTGAAACTGATCCGCCTTGGACTGAAGCTGCTGGCTTAAATCAAACAAAAGCGTATGTATTTGAGCCGATAACCGAGAAGCTTGCTGCCATTTTTCTCCGATCGCAGCCTTAATAGAAACCTCCCACTCCAGCGTCTGCAGAGAACGTTCCAATGACGATTGAATCGCATTTAATTGCTCCGCTGTTGCCTGCAACTGACGGCTCCCCTGACGAAGCGCATCCGGCGTTACGATAATGCGCACGATGTCACCTTCCTTCTTCTATAGAATGCTGGCGTTCCCACTCGATTAACAGGCCTTCTAGTTGTTCCTTTGTTGTTAATGTGGCAGTCAGCCAATCCTCATCGCCTTTGGAGCTTTGCCGAATAAGCCAATTGCGGGAACCTCCGACGAGAAAAGCAGCTCCCTGTACATCCCAGCTTTTCTCATTCCACACAAGAAACAAGAGCTCCCCTTCTGCGGTACGATGCTTCAGCGAATGCGCCAGGGCCATTGCTCCCGCTTCCTCTCCATCGAAGGTCATTAGCTGACTAGTCATTTGCTCTACGGTAAGCTCAGCCGCATGCTCATACAGTTTATGGAAATGCCTCTTGGACAACATAACAGCGGTTATCTCACTTTCCGGCTGATCAGCCCAGTTCATACGGTTCACAATGACGGAACATGCCTCATTCGTCGAGTCATATTCTCGAAAGGAGCAAATTTCCGGTTGGAGCCGCTTCTGTGCTCGTTCGATGACTAATTCATTCGTAAAATGAAAATAGCCTTCGTATACTTCGCGATTAGGCCCCTCATCTGCTGCATTTGAAAACCGAACCCAGCAGGATCGATTTGCCAATCCCGTTACCGCTACCGTTGAATAGACGTGAGATGGCATAGCCAGTTCTCTGCCTCCAGGCTCTTCCGTTAAGTATCCCTTGCGCAGCAGCGCAGCTTTGACCTTATTCCATTCTTCTGCAATTTCCTCAGTTAGATAGCCCCGAAATGGATCCTCGATCCCAAGCAAGCGATCAGATCCAATGATTCCAGCAAGAAAATACAATTCTTTTACGTGAAGCTCAATACCACTTCTGCCATCTTGCGCTTGTAGATATGGTTCGTTACTCGTCACCAATGTGTCCACCCCCCATCAGACCCGCACTTTCCAACGTTTATCTATATGTGTTGTCCATGCGGCCGGAGTCCATTTTTCATCGTAGGGTATTGCTGTCTTTATTTTTGTAAATTTACGTCTAACAAAATATCCTTGACCAGGAGGAAGCACCTTCGACCCACTAGGACCAGAAGACTGCGACTCTGAGATCGGGATTCGGAAGAAGGACAGATCATTCGCATCAATCGTCCCAAATAAAAATCCAGCTTGCGATGCTTTGACATCGTTAAACCAGTCCACCCCGAAGGTTGGAAAATCAGACGGAACCCCTGCCAATACGAGATGTACCCCTTTATCCCGACCTTGGCGTACGATCGCAGACAGTTGATCTTTGACCGTGTAATCTGTGAGCTGCTTGCACAGCATATCTGCATCATCCATAACCAGCAGTAGGATTGGATCTCCTCCATCCTTACTTCGGGACGCGACCTGATCATATACTTGCTGAATGAATCCAGGAATTCGCTCTTCCTCTGTTACAATCTCCCTTACATGAGGCAAGTCTCTTAGCGAAGCAACGCCATTGTCCCCATATCGAACATCAATCGCATAGATATGCAAACGTTCTGGAGACATATGATAAGCCAAAGACAGCATCCAGCTCGTAAGGAATGAGGTCTTGCCGCTCTCCATAGGACTTGCGACGACGAAGTGAGGACCTTCCTTCAAATTGACCAGATATGGCTCCAAATCATCTGTGCGCACGCCAACAGGCACGGGTTGCAACCGTTCCGAGCATTGCAGCTGCTCCGCTTCTATGATCTCGCTTTCCTCGTATGAATCGTCGTGCAGCTTCAGCAGTTCACTAAGACGCACACGCTCAGGCAAGCTGCGAATGAGTGGGGCTGCAGCCCCTTGCCAGGAATTGTGCATCAATCGAATCTGTGAACGCAACTGAAGAACACGTTCTACATCATTGTTCCCATCCGCAGGATAAGCAGTCTGGAATTCGATCGGTACCCCGTTATGCTTAATGAGTCCGCGACCTGCCTGCAGCCGCGCCGGCGTTCTAGCCGGTCTGCCCACAGCAAAGTAATAGTCGCTTGGATCAGCTAATTCATACGAAATCGCATTCGATATATTGCTACGGAATTTGTCAAAAATATCGGTTACGCGATTGGCTGTAATCACGAATGAAATGGCCAAGCTGCCGCCTTCTCGAAGCAAATATTCCAAACATTCATTCTCATCCGGATAGGAAGTTCGGAAATTCAAATACCCGTCAATGATAACAACAATATTCGGCACCGATAGCTGTGTTACCTGCCGATAAGAAGCAATCGTCTTGACGCCGGCTTCGGACAACATCTCTGTTCGTTCCTTCACCTTCGCTAGAAGATAGCGGAACAGCCGCTTGAGTCTATCTTCATCCTCACCTGCAATTACCGCGCCCACATGAGGCAAGTCAGTATAATCCTTCAGCATACGCCCCATATCCACAACATAGCCGTGCCAGACATCAGGTTCATACTGCTCAGCGAGAGACATAAGAAGTGTCTGCACAAATGTTGTCTTTCCCGTTCCTGGCATTCCGTATACTGCCCAATGTTCATGATCCATTTCGATGCCAAGCGGCTCCTGCCGTTGGTTCATGACGTCATCCAGCAAGCCTACAATTGGTTGTATTCCCTTAGAATCACCGGTAACACCTGACAACGTCCGTGTACGCTTGAACAATTCACTGCGTCCTAGCTCTTGTGGCAGCGGGGCGAGCCATGGCCCTTGCAATCGATTAATTCCCTCACACCATGCCGCCTCGGCAACAGCATCAATGAATACTTGAAGCTGCTTCAGCTGATCTTGCTCGTCATAGGCCGACAATAGTGTATCACTAGGCAGCAAAGCCTCCATCTTCCCGTTCAGACGAACCTCGCTCACTTCAATTCGCAGCGGCTGACCTTCCTGACACTTTACTAGATAAGGGGCACCGCTCCATGCGAATTGCATCTCCTCGAACACTTCGTCACTGCCCACCTGAAAATACCCGCGCCCCGGATGCGTAATCCAAGCTGCATTCGGAATTTTGAGCATATCCCGACTATCGCCTTCACTCTGAACACGAAGGCAGATGCGGAATCGTGTATTGCTCCATATCTTCTCATCCACTACCCCGGCAGGCTTCTGAGTCGCCAGCAGCAAGTGAACACCTAATGTACGTCCAATAGCTGCTATACTGATCAACTCATCCATGAATTCTGGCTGCTCCTTCTTAAGCTGAGCAAATTCATCAATGATGATGATCAAGTGAGGCAGCGGATTCTGATAGCGAAGCGGCGACTTGTAATACTCGTCAATATGCTGCATGTTTCCCGCATCATTCAAGATGTGTTGTCTGCGAATCAGCTCAGCACGAAGCGATACCTGTGCACGTTCGATCAGGCTCTCGTCTAGATTCGTAATGGTTCCTACGACATGAGGAAGTTTCTCGAACGTATTAGACATTCCTCCGCCCTTGTAGTCGATCAGCATGAAGGCCACATCATGAGGGTGGTATTCAGCTGCCAGTGAAGCAATTAGCGACTGAATAACCTCACTTTTGCCTGAGCCTGTTGTTCCTGCGAGAAGTCCATGTGGACCATGCCCCTTGCGTTCAATCTTGTCATGGAGATTCAAGGACACCAGCTTGCCACCAGCACGCACACCTACGGGCACTGGCAATGTATCTGGATATCGATTTCGATTCCAGCGTTCCACCAGCTTCAATTGCTCAACTTGTTCTACACCGAACATATCGAACAACGTTAGAACGGGTGGAAGATCTGAAGCAGCCGAACGCTTCAAGCGAATCGGCGCCATATATCTTGCCAGCGTATCGATCTTGTCAGCAGATAAATGATCCATATGGAAGGAATGCTGAACGATCCCCTCCTGATCCGTTTTTTGCGTAGATACAGCAGTATCTGCACCGACTTCTACAATAAGGCGGCATTGCATCGGAAGCCGCTCCTTGCGATCAGACAGCACTAGGGTACAGCTGTCCACTCGGCTCGCTTCTTCTAATAGAAGAGGATATAGCGGCTCTTCCTCGATCATTTGGCTATCCTGCAGCAGAACAACATAAATGGGAAGCTGCTTCTTCTTCTCGCCGGTCGTCTGGAAACTCTTGCGACGATTTAGAATTCCATACAATTGATCAGCCAATTGATGCGCCGTACTACGCCGATCAGCCAAATAACGCTGTGTGCGATCATCATTCCATGTATGCGGAAGCCATCGCAGCCAGCCCCAATTCTCTGCTTCCTGCTCATTGTAGAGCGCAGCTAGCTTCACCTCATCAGGCGAATGCCTTGTCGTCAGCTGAGCAATCACAATCCGTACTGCTTCCATAACGGAAGCTCTGTCTCCAACGATTCCGACTACCTTCGACTCATACAACGGCAAGGTAATTGGAACCTCATCTACACTGCGAGAATCTTGTTCGAGCTTATGAGCCGCCTCGATAAGCGGATCCTTCTCGTAGCCATCGGTTCGCGGAGTAATGATTGGCATATAAAAAGGCACTTCTCCGGTGCCAATGCGAACATCCATAAAATCAACATCAAAAGGCCCGCGTTCCCACAGGCTGCTGTTGCGATTTTTCACAATTTGATGGCACACATCTGGATCACCATGAATCGCATACATCGCTGCTCGCTGCTCGTGTTGCTTCTCGATAATCTCCAGGCGATGCTTCTCCAATTGAGCCAGATACATCTGACTTCGTTCCGCCTGCTTGCGCACGTACTGTCTTTTGTTGCTCAAATACAAGAAAAATGGAAGCGTATAAGACATAAGCATCATCGAAATGGTAATCATTTGAAACATCATATAGTTACTATTGCCCATCTTCCCTGACATGGACATATATATGTAGAATCCGATACTGACCAAGGTCATCACAATCGGAATAATCAGTGTAACGATAGAGAACGTCGGACGCGACGGTTCAGCAGGAGGCCGTAATATCTCAAGCTTCTCCTCTGGTAATTCCGGCTTAATGCGAGGCGATCTCTGATACATCACGTTCACATTGAACAACTCCTCGTCTCGTTCCTCTTGTCACGACTACTCGGTATGTTCATCAGCCTCATCGAGTTGGAACAATGCTCGGCGACCAAACGATGGTGCTGAATCTGTAGTCGTGGAGAACGCTCGCTGTACGCGAATGTATGCCCCTTCACGGACACCTGCCTCCAGCAAACGCTGCTGCTCAGGAACAGTACTCCATAATCCTTCTGGCTGCTTGACTTCCAATATATATTGCATATGATTCTTCGGTGGTTCTCCGAATAGCTTCAGTCCAAGTATTGCCTTCAACTGAACTACTGTACAATCATCCGCTACATCAATATCGAACCACTCACGGCCTTGTCTTCCAAAAGAGACGGTAAGTATCATAAGCTAAGGCACCTCTCACACCAGCACGTAGTGATAAGTCAACTCTAGCACCATTTGACTATTATTGTCAATTTATGTGAAATAACACTCTATTAATTCGTTATTCCTACCAAATTTACTCCAAATCTATTACTTCTCTGTTTAGTATATATTGGGATCACACAATTACAATAAGCCCAAAGACGGGGTTTAACCCCAGAATATCCCTCAAATAGACTGGTAATAGAGATTCATAGTGTACCTCTCTTAGTGTTGATATTGTGCAATTAACTGCTTCGCCTTCTGCTGAATCAACTCTATAATCTCTGGAGGTTCGATGACATGCGCATCTGTCCCCATTCCAAACAGAATGTCCGCCAAATAGCCTACTTCAGTCGCCGCGATCACGTGATTGATCACACCCGTTCCATCTTCGCGCACAGTCAGCGACTTATCCAACCATGGATCGGTTTGACATTTCCGAACCCCAAGCTTCGTCAATTCAACATAAATGGCAACAACATCGTCCTTCAGTTGGGGAGGCTCGAACCACTCTTCCAAGCTCATTAGCTCTAACATAGGTACCGTATGCTGCTCTACCTCGCTCACCTCAAGCATGCAATCCGCACGGAACAACCGATACCCTTTCCGCTCCATACAGTAGGCTGGGCAATACCAATATCCATTATGGGCATATAGGCCGATTGGGACGATGTCGCGCAATTCCTCTCCTCTGATGGAAGCATAACGGATCTGGATCACCTTATTGTTGAGCGAAGCATGCAGCAATTGCTGCAAATGCGGTATATCCTGTTCACGAGGAGGAACCCAAAATCGTACACAGCGCTTCATCGCGTCGATTTGCTTTTGTGTATGTGGAGACAGCACCTGATAGAACTTCGATAACGCTCTCGTGGTATCCTTGCCAAATGGGATTGTCTTATATTCTTGCAGCAGCTGAACGGCGAAAAAGATAGCAAACGCCTCCTGCTCCAGAAATGTCAGCGGCGGAAGCAGCTTCTCCTTCAACAAACGAAACCCGCCCCTAGGTCCATACTCCGTATATAGAGGAACACCAAGCTCTTCTAATTGGCGCAAATCCCGCAATATTGTCCGTACCGATACACCACTTTCTTCCGCCAGCTCACGCGCGGTAAACTGCTGCTTCTTGTTCACGATCATCATCAACTCAATGAGTCGCTGGGATTTGTTCATGTCCAAGACTCCCCCTATCGTAAAACGATTTCATAACCATGACATCATTTGTCATAGTTAGATGGTACAGTATGAGCAGTACGAGATACAAGGAGGAAATAGAATGATACGAAAAATGGAATGTGCCGCATTATATACTGCCAACATAGAGGAATCCGTTGCTTTCTACACCGCAATTGGGTTAAAAGAGAGTTGGACGATCACACGCCCTCTTCCAAATGGGGAACCATGGACAATTGTGGGGTTGTCTTTCCCAGATGAACGCAGCTCAGAGCTTGTGCTGCAGAACAACCCTGAGTTGAAAGAAATCGATATCGAACTTCTCGTTGATGATGTACGAGAGACGTATGCGAAGCTGCAAGAGCGGAATGATATTCATTGGATTCGAGAACCGTTCCCTACCGAATCCGGACACGTTGCCGTCATGGAAGCTCCAGATCACAACGTGTTCGTTCTGGTTGGCAAATAGTAAAGAATATTGAGGATGGGATTGCGGTGTACATACGACTGGCAAAATGGGAAGAAACGAGCGCAATTACGCATTTCTTCAATGAAAGAATAGATCTGCACCATGATGGGTTGACAAGCGGAGAGCTTCGCTGTCCAGATGGGGTTGCTGCTGCAATTAAGCGCAAGCAGCTGCTTGTCGCCGTCATCGGCCTGCGCTTGGCTGGAGCATTGCGGTTCTACCCTCGCAAAGGGAGTGAGCGCATTTCTCTCTATCAATTTGCTGTAGCGGAACCGTTCAGGGGGCAGCATCTGTTGCGACAAATGCTGGATACTTTTGCTCCTCATCCGATAGAATCAGTCTGCCCTATTCAGTCCAGCTTCAATAGATACTATGAGCATAATGGATGGAAGCTGGAAGATTCGAGTGCAACCCGCAATTGCTGGGTTCTCTATGTCTAGATGAACAAAGAGGAAAGAGGGAAGGATGCATACTCGCTCGCTCCTTCCCCCTTTATTCATGGTTTGATGCTAGACACCTTAGTTAGCCAAGTATCCCTTCTCCACCGAACTGCGGATGAGTTCTTCTGCTAGCTTCCCCAGTTCCGGAGCCCCATCTCGGATTGCTTGAATCCGCGCCAACACTTGCTCACTCGTTACCTTATGCTCTTTCCACGACTTGCCTTCTGTCACATAGTTGTGAAGCAGCGGCTGCAAACGATCAAGTGCAACTGCAAATTGTGCTTCCGGTGTCTGACGCTGCTCATATTCCGTCCATAATTGTGTTAGCGCCAGCTTCTGATCCTCTGGCAAGATGCCAAACAACCGCTTGGCCGCCTTTGACTCGCGCTCGAACTTGCTTGCATTGCCTTCAGCGTCATATGCAAAGGTATCCCCTGCATCAATCTCGACCACATCATGAATAATTAACATTTTGAGCACACGGAGCAAATTCATATTACGCTCACTTGTATATTCGTGCAGCAGCATTGCCATCGCTGTCAAATGCCATGTGTGCTCGGCATCATTCTCATGGCGGCTTCCATCAAGCAAATACGAACGACGAAACACCTTCTTTAATTTATCCAATTCCTTCACAAATTCAAGTTGCTTCATTAATCTTTCATTTATGCCCGCCATGAACGTCATTCCCCTTCGTCATCCTTACGCTATCCGTGCAGGATTCCCCTGCTGCAGATGCTTCTACATCTCATTATCTCACAGCCATTCGAAATTGCATAATGGCAAAAAACACGATAATCATTGACCTATCTCGTCATTTCTCAAATATTTCCTAGTTCTTAAGAGGTGGTGGAACTATAATAGAATTGATCCATAATACCTATGCGAATAGAAAGGGGTTACCACGATGAAACGTGTAAGATGGAGTAAGCTGATAGCCGTAAGTACTGCTTGTATCGTTGCGATGACGACATTCTCATCGATCTCAATCGCACACCCTGGCCGAACAGATAGCAACGGGGGTCATACGTGTAGAACGAATTGCGAAAAATGGGGACTGGAGTATGGGGAATACCACTATCACAATGGTGGATCTAAGTCTTCTTCTAAGAAGAGTTCGTCATCCAAATCATCCAACTCTTCCAAATCTTCATCATCTAGTAAATCAACAACAAAAAACAAAAACAACGCTAAACCTGGTAACACAACAAACACAACTAATAAACAGGCAAAAGAAAACAAACCTGTCGTCACGGAAGTAGCTGCTGCCATCACTCTTAACAAGGAAGCAACTAAACTGCCTATTCAGGCTGTACGCCATGACAGCCAGCTTATGCTTCCACTTATCGATACCTTAAAGGCACTACAAGCAAACTATTCGGTTAAAGACAACAAAATCTACATATCTTCATCGGAACGGCAAGTGATTGTCCCAATTAAGCATAACCATTACACCTTCTCCATTGACGGAACGATTAATAAACTTACGGCTCCCATGATTGTATACAAAGGCAAGTTCATGGTTCCACTTCAGTTGCTTCGTGATGCATTGCCAAGCACTGTGGAATGGAATGAGTCAGCGAAAACAATAAATATCTCCCTTTAGAAAAAGTAACAGCCCCAAAGATATCGCATCCGATGCAGCTGCATGGATTGTGACTATTCTTTGGGGCTGTATGTGTCTGAAATTAGAATCAAAATCCATCCTGAATTTCTAGTAATCCCTTCACCTTGCCGACTTCGGGATCTGTCTCGATGAAACGCATATCTACGAATTTAATTTGGATAACACTCGTTCTACTATCTTATCCGCAAGTCGATCGAAGAGGGTGTCTTCCTCCCGCCGCCTTAACGATGGATTTCCACCGCTTGTAACGCCCATCCGGCTTCGTATGTCTACGAGTTCCGCGACCTGCTCACTTGACAATTCATTCGTGCGGCCAAGCAACCTGCTCGCATACATGTACATCAGTGCATAATGCTCTAGCGATTCCATTCGGAAATAGGCTTCTGTCATATCCCTCCCCCACGTTAATGCACCATGATTCGCTAGGAGCACAGCATGATATCCTTTGCAATATGGGGCAATCGAATCGGGAACCTCCTGCGTACCTGGTGTCGCATAGGGCGCAACGGCTACTCGTCCCAGATTAACAATTGCCTCGGGAGAAATAGCTTGATCCAGATCAATCCCCGCAATAGCAAATGCCGTTGCCACTGGAGGGTGCGCATGAACAACAGCACGTACCTCCGAGTTCTCCTGATATACTCGCAAATGCATCTTAATTTCAGAAGAAGGCTTGTATGTACCCGACAAAACATTACCCTGCATATCCATCTCCACCAGCATGTCAGGTGTCATATAGCCCTTGCTTACCCCTGTCGGTGTCGCCCAAATGGTACCCGCTTCCGTCTTCATCGTAATATTCCCATCATTTGCAGCCACATAATTCCGTGCATACATCCTTCTACCGATTTCACAGATGAGTTCTTTCATTTCCGTATCTGAGTTAGCTTGCAGCTTATTCAATCCTTCACACCCCCTGTGTCTCTGGCTTGTCTCCACATCAAACATAAAGAGGCTTATATCTAAAGTTTGAATCCTCGTATGCCATATATTTAATATTCGTACTTTATATCCGTTTTGTCAATGTATTGTGTTGTTTTGTGTGGATTGTTTATGTATAAAGTTGGCAAGCTATAGAGAGGAGATATGATATAATGGAGTTAAAATCAAACATAAGCGGAGAGAACGGACAATATGCTGCCTATTACGAGAAAAGCGAAAATTAAAGATATCATCCAAGAGGAGAAGAGCGTTACGGTCGCCAAGCTTACTTCACTATTTCAAGTCACGGAGGAGACCATTCGTCGAGATTTGAAACAACTAGAGGAGGAAGGCGTATTGACTCGAACTTATGGAGGTGCGTACATACCTGATGGTGTTCAAAATGATATCAATTTCCAGCTCCGTGAACATATCCATGTTGATGGCAAGAAGCGAATTGCAGCGCAATGCGCTCAATTTATTTCAAACGGCGACTCTATTTTCTTAGATGCCTCTACCACCTCGCTGTACATCGCACAACAGATTCAAGAGCAGCGTCTGACGGTCGTAACCAATTCAATTAAAATTATTAATGTATTGATGGACAGTCCACAAGTGCATCTCGTTGTCATTGGCGGCGGTATATCCTCCAGTTCCATGTCGGCTCTGGGCAGAAATGCGGAAATGAATATGAAGAGCTATTTCTTCGATATGGCATTCATTTCCGGCCGATCAGTCAGCATCCAGCATGGACTGACAGACTCCAATGAACAACAAGCTGAGGTACGGCGCATTGCCGCAGAACGGGCAAACAAGGTATATTTAGCTGCGGACTATACGAAATTCGACCGAACTTCTTTCGCAAGTATTTGTGATTTGGATCAAATCCACACCATTGTTACTGATCAGCGTTTGGATGAAACATGGCATGAGGTCACTAGCACGAAGGGGATCTCCTTATACGAATGCGAATAAATACATGTACAATAAATGATCCCCTGACAGACAAATCGCCTTGTTCGTTGTCGATTTGCACTCAGGGGATTTTTGTTTAGATACGGATTCGTCTCATTATATAAACTCGATTACTTTAAGCAGTCGATCAACCCTTCTTAGACGCAGCTTCCTTGCGGAACATCTCTGGCAGAGAATCTGCAAACGGCGGATAAGCAATGCCATGCTGCGTGATGATTGCTGTGATGAGAGAATGATCGGTCACATCGAAGCTAGGATTGTATACCTTAACCCCTTCTGGCGCCATTGGCTGCTCATACCACTTGCTCGTTACTTCACTGTCAGGACGCAGCTCGATATGAATATCGTCGCCTGTCTGGCACTCCAAATCCACCGTAGATAATGGCGCGCATACATAGAACGGGATGCCATAATGCTTTGCCAGGATGGCCACACCAGAAGTGCCAATCTTGTTCGCTGCATCACCGTTCGCCGCCACTCGATCGCAGCCGACCAATACAGCTTGTATCTTGCCTTCCTTCATAACGATAGATGCCATATTGTCACAGATCAACGTTACATCCACGCCTGCTTCCTTAAGCTCCCAGGCCGTTAAGCGAGCCCCTTGCAGCAATGGACGCGTCTCATCTGCGTATACCTTGAACTGATAGCCCTGCTCTTGGCCGAGATGGATAGGTGCAAGAGCTGTTCCATACTTCGCTGTTGCAATGGCCCCCGCATTGCAATGTGTCAAGATGCCCCAGTTCGGCTGAAGCAGAGACAATGCATAGCGGCCGATGCTCTCGCATACCTGTTCATCCTCTGCGCGAATCGCTTCTGCTTCCTCTTTCAACGCTGCCTTAATCTCAGCAACAGAGCGTTCTTGCACCTGTTCCAGCCTTGCTTCCATACGATTCAGCGCCCAGAACAGATTCACTGCCGTTGGTCGCGACGAACCCAAGTATTGCTTCGCTTTGCCGAAGTCTGCGAAGAATTCCTCATACGTGTCCGCAGGGGATCCCTTCACACCCAAATATACCCCGAATGCCGCCGCAATGCCGATAGCAGGCGCACCTCGCACCTTCAAATGATAGATAGCATCCCAAATATCTTCGAGCTTCTGAAGCTCGAGATATACGGTTTCATTTGGGAGACGTGTCTGATCTAGAATGATTAGCGTATTCTTCTCATCCTCTAACCGAACTGACGATATCATGCTGACTGTTTGACTGCTGTTCACTTGACTCATCCTTCCACCCTCCCATTCTATCGGCTGTACATCTCGCTGCTTGAACTGATGATACGGAAATAGTCACTGCCTCGCTTCATGTCAGAACGATCCATAATGAGCTGCTTGCCCATGATGAGACACATCCGCTCAGCACGCTCTCTTGCATCAGCATCAGCAATGGATGCAATCTCTCTCACATGCGCGATGCCGAGTGTGCGACGGCACAATTCGAGCCCCGCAACACCCGCTGCATCCTTCATAATCAGATCAAGATAATATCGATCGAACCCGGGATACGAAGCTGACTTATCTAGAACAGATGTTGACCATAAGGATAAGAATTTCGTTTGGAATTGGTCAACAACGTCTTGAATCGTTTCAATGATCCATTCCATATGACGTTCCTTCAAGTCGCCCGCTTCCATTGTACATTCTGCATTCACATAGGCAAAGATTAAGTTTGCAATAATATTGCCCACATCGTATCCTGCTGGCCCGTAGAAAGCGAACTCCGGATCAATCACTTTGGTCGAATCCTGCTTCACGAAGATTGATCCTGTATGTAAATCGCCGTGAATCAGAGATTGAGTATGCGTCATAAATTCAAACTTCATCTTCGCCGTTTCCAGCAGCAACGCTTCATCTTCCCACAAATGCTTAGCTGCGAATTCACGAATCGGCTCGTAGACATCGTTTCTCGCACAATTGTAGAAAGGCTCCGTATATACAAGATCTTCGGTAATCTCACATAAGTCGGGATTAATAAATGTTTTAACCCGTTCTTTCTTCTCCTTATGATTCATGACAACATCAGATGTCAACAGCAACGTGTTCGCCATAAATGTCGTAATATGCTCCACGAACAGAGGGAACTGCTCCCGGTTCAATAACGCGGTGCGCATAATGACATGATCGGACAAGTCCTCCATTACACAGCAGTTCATGATCGGATCATAGTTGTATACTTCCGGGACAAGTCCAGGTGCAAGCTCATTTTGGATTTTCAGAATCTCGCTTTCGATGCGATTGCGGTCAGGAGATACCTTGAATTCATCCGATATCCGTGCTACAGGGCCTGCTTGCTTAATGATAATAGAACGCTTCGACTGCTCATCGACGAGCCGGAACACGTAATTTAAGTTGCCGTCCCCAATCTCCTTGCAGGTCAAGCTCGCATCTTCGGAGAATACATCCAGCTTCGTTAACGCATAGTCGATTACATCTGCTTCTTGCATTGTAAAGTACGTAGTATATTTCATTCCTTCCTTTTCCCTCCCGTAAGCCTTATTTTTTCTTGTAATACGTTAATGCCAGTGCAAATGCGAGCACCGTCCCCTTCACGATGTCCATCGCATAGTATGGAACCGACATCATGACAAGACCATTTTGCAAGATCCCAATCAGGATTGCTCCAATGAATGTACCGAACGCATTCGGTTTCCCAGCACCTGCTACGGAGAAGCCGATGAAGGCTGCCGCTACTGCATCCATCAAATACGGCGCACCAGCATTCACCTCTGCTGTCATAACACGCGAAGCGAGAATAATGCCGCCAATCGCTGCGAACCCCGCTGATAGAATATAAGCAAGCACTCGGTACTTATTGACGGCGATTCCTGACAGCTTCGCCGCCTCCATATTTCCCCCGATTACATACATATATCTGCCATGTTTTGTATAGTTCAAGAATACGTGCACAACAGCGACTACAATGAGCATTATGACAATAATCCAAGGAACTTGCCCGATCTTAGCAAATAAAGCACTTATCTTCCCCGTTGCGAACGAGCCATCCGGCATCACCATATTTTGCGAGACAGTCGCCCCTCTTGTATAGGTAAGCGCCAAGCCTTGTATAATGAACATCGTTGCCAGCGTCATGAGCATGTCCGGTATTTTCACCTTCACAATCATGAACGAGTTCACTACACCTGCAATCAGACATACCAGGATCGCAGCAATGATCGAGATGAATGTATTTTGCGAATGCCATACGAACATAGAAATAACGATCGCATTTGCAAGCGAGGCGACGGAACCAACGGACAGGTCAAAACCGCCTACCGCAAGCGAGATCGTGATCCCAATAGAAATAATGGTTACAATCGAGATCGAACGCAAAATATTAATAATATTGGACGGCAGCAAAAAGCTGCTTGACAGCGTTCCGAACACAGCGATCAATAGCAAGATTGTAATGATGGTGCCGTATTTATATAAAAAATCGAAAAAGTCAAACGACTTGGGTGTCTGTCCTTGAGCTTGACTACGCCGAATTATGCTCATACCTATTTACCTCCTGTTGAATAGAACAATAATTCCTCTTCATTCGTATCGTTCGTGTGCAGTTCCTTCACAATCTGTCCGTCGTACAGCACATACACACGATCCGTAATACCTACGATTTCCGACAATTCACAGGAGGCGTAGATTACACTCTTCCCTTGCTCCGCCAGCCTCGTAATTAGCTCGAAGATGTCCTTCTTCGCCCCGACGTCCACACCCTTGGTCGGCTCGTCAAATATGTATACTTCCGCATCAGCCAGCAGCCACTTTCCAATCGCAACCTTCTGCTGATTGCCGCCCGATAAATTCTGCACTTTCGTATGTTCGCTAGGCGTCTTAATGCCGAGTTCCTCAATAAGCCTTCTTGCCTCTTCTCTTTCTTTGCGAAATTGAAGGAACGGCCCCCACTTGCAATACCTCGATAGATTCGCTGCCGAGATGTTATGCACGACAGATTCAAATATCAATATCCCTTCCTTGCGCCGCTCTTCGGGAACAAGCGCAATTCCTGCCTTCACGGCATCATGTGAATTGCGAATGGTTATCGGTCGATCATCGAGCTTATGCTGTCCCGACTGAATCTCGGAAGCCCCGAACAGCGCTTTGCATAATTCCGTCTTGCCCGCTCCAACCAATCCTGCGACGCCGACAATTTCCCCTTTGCGCACATGCATATGAATATCTGCAATCTTATGAAAGTCAGATAGATTGCTAACTTCAAAATGCATGCCTCCAATGGAAGATGCACGCCCTGGGAACTGCTCGCCAAGCTTCTTGCCCAGCATGTATTCAATCGTCTCAACAGGGGTGGTATCCGCAATCCTCATCTTCGTCACGAGTTCCCCGTCGCGCATGATCGTGATATCCTCGCAGATCTCGAACAGTTCCGGCAAGCGGTGAGAAATAAAGATAACCCCTACATTGTTCGCCTTCAGATCGCGTACAATGCGGAACAGTTCAGTCGTCTCTGCATGACTTAGCGGCGCTGTAGGCTCGTCCAAGATAAGAAAGCGGCATTTCGTAGAGATGGCTCTCGCGATTAACACCATCTGCTTCTCCGCCAGTGTTAATTCACTGACGAGTTTCTTGGTTGGTACCTGAACATTCATTCGCTTCAATATGTGCCCAGCGGAATCATGAAGTCTCCTCCATCTGATCCATTGCTTCGGCCCCATATCATGAACCATATCTTCCAACATGATATTCTCGCCTACTGTCAAGTAAGGAATCAGCGCAGTATCAACTTCCTGATAGACAATCTGAATCCCTAGGTTTTTCGCCTGACGCGGCGAACGGATCGTCACCGCTTCACCATTAATCCAGATTTCCCCGGTATAGTGACTATACGCACCGGACAATGCCTTCATTAAAGTAGACTTCCCTGCCCCATTAGCGCCAATCAGCGCATGCGCACTCCCCGTCTCTGTTGTAAAATGAACGTTCTTAAGCGCTTGTACACCGGGAAACTCTATCGAGATATCCTTCATTTCCAGGAGTATCTTGCTCGTCTTCCCCATCTCCCTGACCCCCTGTTCACGATGAGCAGGCAAGCGCTTCGCGCGCCTAACCAGTTGTCTGATCCGGCGCTTGCCTGTTCGCTGTCACTGTGCGAGACTAGCTTCGACCTGTTATTGCGCCTTGTTAGCCTTCTTAAGCGCCTTCATCCAGTCTTCTTCGAAGTCCGTGCTTACACCCCAGCCCGGAATAATCTTGTTCAGGCTCTCCATGTTGACAGCATCACCTATGGAGTTCAATTGAACTTGAGTAATCAAAGTCGGCTTCAAATCATATTTCGGAGGCGTATCTTCACCAGCAATCTTCTTCGCCAGCAAGCGCAAATTGACTGCCCCAATTACCTTCGGATCTACTGCCGCCGTGGAAGCCCAAGGACTGTTGTTCTCTTGCATGAGCTGCAGATCAGCATTCGATACATCGATACCGTAGATTTTAACCTCTTCACGACCCGCTTCCTTCAACGCCCGTGCTGCTCCAATTGCGAACGCGTCCCATGTTGCGAAGATCGCATCGATTTCCCCTTTGCCGTGCTTCGTCAGCATCGCTGCAACAGCATTCTGTGTCTGAACAGATGTGTCTGTTGCAGCCACACCGAAACGCTCCACTTCCTTAATACCAGGATTGTCTTTCAAAAATTGCTGATAGATTCCGTTACGAGCTACCATTGGCGGGAATCCATCTACCCATAGGTATACAATATTCCCTTTGCCGTTAAGCTGCTTATTCAAGCTGTCTAGCGCTAGACTTGCCAATTGGCCATCATCCTGTGATGTCATGGTTACCCCATTCACCGAAGACACTTCTGGAACAGAGTCAAATGTAACGACCGGGATTCCCTTTTCCGTCAGCTTCTTCACATCTTCAACCGTTGCCGCATCATCACCGTGCGAGATGATAACGCCGTCATATTTTTTATCCATCGCTTGAGCGATCGCATCATGAAATTTGGCAGAATCGTTATTCGCGGAGAAGGTATCTACTACGAAGCCCAGCGATTCGCCCTCTTGTTTGGCTCCAGCTAGAAACTGTGCGGTATGGTCATCACCGCCGATTTTGCGAATAACCATAATTTTTATGTCTTTGTCTTTAATCGATTGTGGAAGATCAGCAATTGCCCCCTTGTCTACGGCGGCCTTGCCTGAGGATGACTTGCCGCTTGTTGAACAGCCTGTTGCAACAAGAACTACAGCCATTAATGATAGGATCAGTACTTTGAACATGTTTCTTTTCATAGAACACACTCCTCGATATCATATGAAAATGATGAATGCCCTGCACTAAAATTGGTTTGATTTTCCTGTAATTGACTTCATACTAACACCTACATTGTGGAATCGCAACGAATAATATTGTTTATTATTGATTCTTGTTGTTTTTTGTCTGTTTCGCTGCGGTGATATCCCCCCTCTTGCCTAATTACTCATCTTACCTGTGTTCATCGTTAGCAGGCATCCCTCCTTGGCAAAATATAAGCCAATACCAAAATGCGAATGGCAAGTGATAAGAATAGGAAGAGATGAAGAGATAACCCTCCTACCTAATTAGAAGCAAGCTCCTAACTGATGGGTCATCATTCTCGATCAAAAACGTGAAATTCAAGGATTGCATGGAATAATGTCAGGAATGCAGCAGGATGAAATATAGTCAGGATACCGTTCGGGGGTTCGTTTCTATGGTGAGTTTCCTTAAGGAGTCCCGATTGCGGAGATCGAAATCTGCTATTTTTTGTCATGTGGTAGCCTATATTATACTATAATTATATGCTTACTAGTGTTATTTTTTTCAAAGATTCGACATCGGTTTTCACTTCAGCTGCTGTCACATAGATATTGGTTTTCATTTCCGATATCCTCCATTCTATGAACATGTTTACCATCGTTTTTTGTCAATTGAAGACAAAAAAAAGGATAACTGCATCATACAGTCATCCTTCATCCATTTCATCGATATGAAGTGGAGCTATTTATAAATTCACCTAGCGTCAATCCCAATCCCAGCGCTTCATGCTCCGTTTGCATTGCTTCCTGTCCACACATTGACTCCCGCCTCGTCATATTGATCCTGAACTTCCTTCAGGAACTCATGCACAGCAGACTCGTACTTCTGACGATCGGTTGGGTATGCATTCGCATGCACAGCATCGTCGATAATAACCAGCTTCGTTAATCCCTCTGTCTTCTCTTGATAGATCTGTTCGCTCATCCGTGTTGGCACGAATGTGTCTGCCTTGCCGTGTATCAGCAGTAGAGGGATGTCCTTGTTCGCAACCTCTCGAATCGGCTTCACCTGCTTCATCGAGAACTGCGCTATCCGTTTCAAGTTCCGTTCCAACAGCGCAATAAATGGAAAATGCGGAACATGGTTCAGTTCCTTCATTTGATATTTCATTAAGTCTTCCATGTCCGAATAGGGGCAATCCGCAATGATGAATTTGGCATGCTTATTAATGCCTGCATACATCAGTACTGTGCCTCCACCCATCGATTGCCCATGAAGACCGATGAAGGCATCATGACCAACTCGTTCACGTACCCATGCAACCCACCGATCGAGGTCTTGACGCTCATAGTAGCCATACGTTGCATACGTCCCTTCGCTTCGCCCATGGCTCCGTTGATCCACGAGGAGCACATTATAGCCTTCCTCGGTAAATAGACGGATAAATTGCGATCCAATAATATGATTTGCCGTATAGCCGTGGACGATAATCATGACTTTCTTGCGCTCTGGATAGGGCTCGATATAGTACCCGCGCAGCGTCAGACCGTCCTCCGAAGTGATGAATACATCTTCCTTGGCCATTTCAGCGAATTCCTGCCTGCTCATCAAGCAGAACCCTTCAACCGCGTCAAATGCTTTGTCCAGCGTGCTTCTCTCCCACATCGTTACCTGACGGAAAGCATACCGGCTCACTGCAATCGTTGAAATCACAATAATCAGGATAAGAATGAACGCACCCGCTCCAATCCACCACATGTACAATCATCCTTTGCAAAGTTCCTATTCTGTCTGTCTCTCTATATGATAGCTGCTCCAACATCATTTCGCTAGTTCCATGCCCACTGTATCGTCTAGCTGCGCGTATGATACCATCCTTCTCTCAACGAACGTGATACCGCTCGAACTCATAAAACCTCGTCCCTTGAAATGTCAACTTTCCGCAATCTCCTGCGGCCAGCAATCCGTAGTCCGATTTCTTCACATGGAACTCCATCCGATCCCCGCTCTCCACTTCGAACGTCGCGTAATAATGGGTTGAATAATGGCTGTGATGATCCGCGTGATGACTATTGGACACTTCTGTTCGCTTATCCGTCACTTTCGCTTCCACAGTTAGAACAGGCTGTTGATTGTTGTAGTTCCATTGCATAATACCCTTAATAATCACAAAGATGAAGACAGCTATAAACAGAACAATGAAAATTGGGAAGATCGTAGACATCAGATTGAACATTGATGCTGGCTCATTGAATCCTCCTACGCCCATGCAGTCCCCTGCTCCTTTATCTGTTGACTCTGAGTATAACCCCGGCTGATAAGGCTGATAACTTACCCCGTCTTGATCGTAATCCAATACTTGCAAATTCCATCCTTGGTGTCGCTTAATACGCCCTCGTTGCCTTCAATCACTCTTCGTGAGCGAAGATTATCTTCATCGACTGTCAACAGCACTTCTGTCAACCCAAGTCCCGCTGCTTCACGAACAAGTTCACGGAGTAAGAGCGTTCCATATCCTTTGCCTCGCTCATCTAGCCGGATGACGTAGCCAATATGACCGCCTCGTTCAAGCAGCGCTTCATTCAATCTGTGCCGAAGCTTCCCATATCCAACCGGTCGACCGTCCACATACAGCCAATATATCGTCTGCTGCACATATTGCGGCATTAGATTTATCCCTTGCGATATATTCCAGTGCTGTCTCAGGTAGCTTCGGAATTGGCCTCTTCTTATGCCGTACGCACTATTGACGAAGCCATTCTCACCTGGGCCGATCCCCTGCAGCATCTCGTAAATATCATAACCATCTGTAAGCTTGAGCGATCTCAGCTCTATCATCTTCTCAGTCCCACCCATGGTGTAATGCCTCCAATCCCATCTATTCAAACATTACAATCTTAGGCTCCCCCACATGCTCACACAGCAAGGTGAACAACTGACCCCGGTGATGCGCCAAATGAAGGATGATTTCCAGCATCCACTCAAAGCGCGAATATGCAACTCCCCAATACGCGGTTTTGACTTCAAGCCATTGCTCCTCCGACCATGAATGCATCGCTTCGACTAATGATTGGTGAGCGTCTGCCAACGTTTCCTTCATTTCTTCGATTGTATGTGGTGTATGTTCTTCATAGAAACGATCCATATCGGTCTGAGTTGCTTCGTTCATAATATGCAGATCGGCCGCGCAAATGAGAGTCAAATGAGCGAGCATGTCTCGTAAAGAACGTTTATGAGCCATGGGCTGCAAATCCAACTGCTGCTCTGTTACCTGTTCCAAGATGCAACGAATTGATTGTACAGCAAGATTCAATTGATGAATAAGTGATTGTTTATGAGCTTCCATGTCGATTGAAACCTCTCCCTGTGCCAATGATGTATGTCTCGCAATTTGATATTTTCGCACACCAATATGAACGTTTGACAACATATTCATGGGTGCTATAGTAGTATTGTTAAATCATTACATAGAAAAACATAGAAAAGGGGTAACAGCTATGAATCTCTCAACAGGTGTGTTAATCCGCTTTACCAAAGCATTAGCTGTGATGTTCTTCGGGCTGTATGTGTTCCTCGTCGCCTTCGGCAATATTACAGATTACAATACGAACTTCCAATTCGTGAAGCATGTGCTTAGTATGGACACCACATTTCCCGATAACAACATTATGTACCGCGCCATAACGGGAACGGCGATTCATCATATTGGTTATATTGCGATTATCATCACAGAGGCAGCTGTCGCATTCATTTGCATCTGGGGATCACTTCGCCTGTTCTCCCACTTGCATGCAGATGCAGAATCCTTCCACAAAGCGAAGAACGTGTCGATCGTGGGTCTTATTCTTGGCTTGTGCGTGTGGTTCCTAGGTTTTCAGGTAATCGGTGGCGAATGGTTCGGCATGTGGATGTCCTCAGAGTGGAATGGCTTGTTCCCTGCGGATCGACTGACGACATTCATGATGGGTGTCCTCATTTTTCTAACAATGAAAAACGATGAAGTGAACTAATATACCATTTCCCTATTTTGCCAATCTATTATAATACGAAAAAGGCGACAAATCCAATTTGACGCCTTTCTTTTCGATAAATTTAGTTGTTCTTCCTACGATTCTTCCTTCTGTGTTCTACCCGCTCTACGATCCAGCAAGCGGCTTCCCTGCTCCATCGCCATGCACAGGATCATGCCTACGATCAATCCGTTGTTCGCCATAGTCTTCAGCAGTCCTGGCAATTGCCCAACTGCTTCAGCCGGGATGAACATACAGCCAATCCCCATCATAATAGATACGCCGAGGATGAAGCGATTGCGCTCATTCATAGGAATCGATTGGAACTCCTTCAATCCCAATCCGACCATAGAAGCGAATGGAATGAATATCGTTGCATACCCTACCGGCATGGGAATCGATGCAAAAAAGGCCGTCGCTGGCGGAAAGAAGCTAATCCCTGCAATGAGCACACAGGCAATAACGAATGGCAGACGCTCATAAATTCGAGTCGTCATGATGAAGCCCGCTGTCCCTGAAATCGGAACACATCCCATTGCGGAGAAAATGCCTCCTAAGCCTGTATTCGCACCCATCATCAGCATTGTACGATCATAATTGACAGGCTTGGATGTCTTTCCTGAATTATCCATCACACCCTCCATGACGCGAATGCTCGTCATCATATTCGCAATGAGAAGAAGACTGACGAACAAGGACGTCATCAAGATGCCAGAATCCAGTTCAGGCAGGCCCCAAGCGAATGGCATAGGCGCTGATACCCATGAAGCAGAAGGCTGTATAGGCTCTGTGATGCCGAGCAGATAGAACAGCAGCCAACCAATACACAAGCTAATGAGCACAGAATAGTTGCGCAAAAAGGCCTTCGAACTCCGCGGCAGCAGCATGGCACACAATAATGTAATAATTGCGGGAATCGCAACCTGAAGCTCTACATGTGTAGAGGCACGATAGCCAACTCCGAGCATTCCCTTCATGAAGGATCCGCTAAGCTGTGCAACAAGCAGAAGCAGATACGTCCCTACGACAAGCGGTGTGAACAGCTTGCCAATTGCCGACGTTAAGCGCAGCACAGCAATGATAATGAAGAGCGCGCCTGCAATCAGCATCCCCATCTCCAGCTGCCGCAGTCCGCCTTCGAGCGATATTGTTCCTGCCGCGATGAGGCCGCCGTAGACTGCGAAGACGCCCCACCATAAACCAGCCGGATTCTCCATAATCGGCAGCCGATGACCGAACATCGTCTGCAATATACCTGATATCCCGATAATCAAAAACGTGCGCTGCATAAATTCCGCAATATCCTGCGGAGAAAATCCAAACGCATGTCCAACAGCCAGCGGAGCAACAAGGCTTCCCGCCAAAATAAATACGAGCCATTGGAATGAGGCCAATCCTAATTTCATGATGTCTCACCTGTTCCTATCTCTATCTAAGATGTCTATTCTATGATGCAGTTGTAATGCTATGAACCTTCCAGTCCATACTGCCTAATCTTATAATACAACGCTCCGCGCGATATGCCGAGCTGTCTAGCTGCCTTGGCCTTGTTGCCCTTCGTTCGCTGCAGCGTCTCCGAGATAAGCGCTCGTTCCATCTCTTCCGAATGAACGCTCAGCGGGAGTTCGGGCTGCGTCAACTCATTCAGTGTCGTAAGCCGGGCATAGTCGGGCAGATCCTGAGCAGCAATGACCCCGTCTCCGCCGCGCCCTAGATGAGACGCTAGCGCATATTGCATCGCATTGGCCAATTGCGCCATGTTGCCGGGCCAACGATAAGACGTTATCGCCGCCATTGCATCCGCACCTAGACTCGGTATAGCCGCGCCAACCTTCTCCGCAGCTTCACTTAAGTAGAAGCGTGACAATTCAGGAAGCTCCTGCTGGCGCTCCATGAGAGAAGGAATATGCTCGATCTGAAACACATAGTACATCTCCTTCAACAATTGAGCAGATTGTTCCCGCTCAGATCCAGCCCACTCACCGTTCTCTTCTGGAATCGAGGCTATCACATGCGCATCGAGCGTGACGGCTTCCTTCGATTCCATCTCTCCCGACCGAACATATTGACCTTCTTGCAGTGCTTCTATTAACCTCTCCTGCACCGAAGCCGGAAGCATATGCACATCCTTCAAATACAAGGTTCCATTCTGCGCCAGCTCAAGCTTGCCTATTCGTGGGTGCTCACCCTCATAGCCGAACAATTCAGCCTCCAGCAGACCTGCAGGAATCCCACTACAGCTTACATAGACGAACTGTCCTTCACGACCACAGTGAGCATGCATCCACTTCGCAACCGACTTCTTCCCCGCTCCTGCAGATCCGGTTAGCAGCAGCGGACACTTCATCCGAGCCAGGGCGCCTAGACTGCTCTGCTTCTCCGCGGACAGCGGCAGTAAGGCTGTCGTCACTCCCTCTTCACTTGGACGGCTGACCATCTCTGCGCTCAATTTCACATATTGCGTTACATTCCGTTCAATCGAAATGGCGCCCATAAGCTCCTGATCCTGATCGAATACAGGAATGGCATTGATCATCACATGCATCCCCGGACGCGGTTCATGATAGACCTCGCGCACTTCCTGTCCGCTCTCCATCACTTGCAGCAGCATAATCGATTCCCGTTGGAAATAGTCTCCGATCTTCCGCCCTACGATGACAGTCCGCTCAATGCCATACGTACGCTCAGCGGCACCATTCCAATAGATCACCGTACCCTCAGGATCAACAATCGTCACTGCATCATTCGTCGCTTTCAACACGCCTTCGAGCCATGATTGTATTTGTTGCGACTCTAGCATTCTATCACCGATTCTTCTCTATTTTTTCTTAAATTATGGCAAAAAGAGTGGGAAAAAGCAACGAAAACACAAATAGACACCTGTTCCGTGCACATGTAGAGCCCAACCCATTTTCCATATGATGCTAAAATAATGATTTACTTTATGCGCTTGATGTGATTATAATTAATCATAAATTGTATTTGTGTATAATTTTTGAACACTTATTCCAGTGCTAATGAACGTATTGCGAATGAGAAGAATGTAAAAATACCATTACAGTAAAGAGAGGAAGCTGCACGCCATGGAGGCAATCATGCGCAATGCATTTCTCTTTCTCTCGAAGAATCGGCTGGCCAATCGCACAGCGAAGAAATACGGACTGCGATTTGGCGCTAAACGATTCGTCGCGGGAGAGCAAATTTCGGAAGCGATTACAACGGTTAAGCAATTAAATGATCGTGGAATCGTAGCCACGCTCGACCATCTTGGCGAGTTTATTTCCACCAAAGAGGAAGCAGCAGAATCAGCACAGTATTGTATCCGCACCTTAAATGAAATAGCAGCGCATCAAGTTACGTCCAATCTCTCAGTCAAGCTAACTCAGCTCGGCTTGGACATCTCGCAACAGCTCTGTATGGATCATATGCGCGCCATCCTAGATACTGCTCGCCGTCATAATAACTTCGTGCGCATCGACATGGAAGACTACGCTCGCAACGAAGCTTCCATCGACATCTTCAATCAGCTTCGCGAAGAGTTCGGCAGCACGGTTGGCCTTGTCATTCAGGCTTATCTGTACAAGAGCAGCGAGGATATCGAACATCTTAACCGCTACAAACCCAATCTGCGGCTGGTTAAGGGAGCATACAAAGAATCACCACAGGTTGCATACCCGAACAAGGTTGATGTCGACCGCAATTTCATCCACATCATTGAACAACATCTAGCCAACGGCAATTATGCCGCGATCGCCACACACGACGACCACATCATCGATCACGTCAAACAAATCGCACAAACTCACAATATTCCACGCACACAATTCGAATTTCAAATGTTATACGGCATTCGGACTCAAGCACAGCAGCAGCTTGCTGACGAAGGTTACACCATGCGCGTATATGTCCCATACGGAAATGACTGGTATGGATATTTCATGCGCCGACTTGCAGAACGTCCTGCGAACGTCGGGTTCGTTCTCAAATCGATGTTTAAGGCATAGCATCCTGCATGCTATAGCAGATCCATCTCATACAAATTGACAGCACTCAACTCCATATTACTAAGTATCCATTCGTTAAGGAGGTCATCTAGATGACAGTAATCGATTATCGGAATGAGCCATTTACGGATTTCACAGCAGAGGGCAATCGCACGGCAATGCAAGGAGCATTGCTCAGAGTGCGTGAGCAGCTGGGTAATACCTACCCATTGGTCATCGGCGGCGAGCGAATCTTGACAGAGAAGCGAAGCACCTCTTCGAACCCAGGCGACCTTGATCAAATTGTGGGCCATGTTGCTCAAGCTGGCGTCGAGCTCGCAGAATCAGCAATTGCAGCTGCGGATGCAGCATTCTCCAAGTGGCAGCACGTTGCCCCAGATGTGCGTGCAGGGTATTTGTTCAAGGCAGCTGCCGTCATGCGCCGCCGCAAGTTCGACTATGCTGCTTGGCTTGTATACGAGGTCGGCAAGAACTGGGCAGAAGCAGATGCAGACGTGGCGGAAGCAATTGATTTCTTAGAATTCTATGCGCGGGAAATGATTCGTCTCAGTGGTCCACAGCCGATCACAACAATTACTGGTGAAGACAATCGTCTCACTTACATTCCACTAGGCATCGGAATCGTCATTCCACCGTGGAACTTCCCGCTTGCCATTATGGCTGGCATGACCTGTGCAGCTGTCGTATCTGGGAATACTGTCGTGCTGAAACCTTCTTCCGCCTCTCCTGTCATTGCAGCGAAATTCGTTGAGTTATTGGAGGAGGTTGGCCTTCCAGCAGGTGTAGTGAACTACGTTCCTGGTTCTGGCTCAGAGATTGGCGACTTCTTAGTTGATCACCCGCGTACTCGCTTCGTATCCTTCACGGGATCACGCGATGTAGGACTTCGCATCAATGAGCGTGTTGCTAAAACACAGCCAGGCCAGCTGTGGATCAAGCGCTTCATCGCAGAAATGGGCGGTAAGGATGGCATCGTCGTAGATCAAACCGGAGATGTGGAAGAAGCAGCAACTGCGATCGTACAATCTGCCTTCGGCTTCCAAGGACAGAAGTGTTCCGCCGGTTCGCGCGCCATTGTCCATGAGGCGGTATACGACGAAGTTGTTCGACTCGTCACCGAGAAAACGCAAGCTTTGCGTGTAGGTCTTGCTGAGGAGAACGCCCCAATTGGTCCAGTCATCGATAAGCATGCGTACGACAGTATTCTGAAATATATTGAGGTTGGCAAAGGCGAAGGCAGACTCGTAGCTGGAGGCAGTATTGCCGATGGCAACGGATACTATATCCAACCGACAGTGTACGTAGATGTTGATGCAGAAGCAATCATCATGAAGGAAGAAATATTCGGTCCCGTACTGGCGATCAGCAAGGCTTCGAACTTCGAGCAAGCGATCGATATTTTCAACAATACCGATTATGGCTTGACCGGTGCAGTGTACAGCATGAACCGCGAGCATCTCGAATATGCGCGCCATCATATGCACTGCGGCAACCTGTATTTCAACCGTAAATGTACAGGCGCACTAGTAGGCGTACATCCATTTGGCGGATTCAATATGTCAGGAACCGACTCAAAGGCAGGAGGAAGAGACTACCTGCTCCTCTTCACACAAGCGAAGCTTGTATCAGAGAAGTGGTAATCTCTAATTTCACTTCAATGATATGATTTACTAAGATTTGCTGCACTTATCCTACGATCAAGATAAGCCGGCAGGCCTCCTCTGTTACAGAGACAGCTTGCTGGCTTTTTTATATCAAGAACCATCTGGATGCACTCATTCTCATCTGTTGTGCAGAAATCCATTGGGCTTCAGCCTTATACCACGATGGCTAGAGGATCAATGCCCTGCTAGAACAATTCAACTTGGCTTGGTATCTATTACGAATCATGTGATATCCGGTTGTTTTGAGTCGAGATATGCCGAGCAAAAGGGTTACCGGTAACATTATTGATGGCTTTTCGTTATCTCTTCCCAAGTAATAGGGCACCCGCAATGATAAAACCGAGAATTTCTGCAACAATCCAAATAACGCGAGTATACCGATTTTCCACATGATCCATGTCTATCAGCTGTTTAACTTGATGATTATATTCATGAGGGCGTATCAGCTGCCCAATCCCATCCTCCGTATGCTTCTGGGCCGCATGATCCAGCTTAGGCGCAATTCGAACAATCTCACCATTGTCGTACCTGCCTAGAACCCGTTCTCCATCAATTACAAACGATAATGACTTTCCGCCGCTATTCACATAGTATTGCAAGGCTGCAATGTCCGGCTCTACCTGTGCATCCTTCAAAAGCGCCTTACCTTCTGCAATCTTAAGCGGATAACTTCCCCACTTCATCTTATAGTTCCTATCTGTTGTATCCGTCCTATCGAGTGAGAATAACGCCATATCCCCAACATTCCATGCATAGCACACATTCGCTTGCTGAGCATAGGTAACTGTAATGTCTTGCTTCGTCTGCTCACCTGACACGATATAGATGACTTGAATCGCCACCCCTGCCTTCTCATTTCGTATCACTTGCCCAATAAGCAGCGTATCTTGGTCGTTGTGAGTCAATCGGTGTAGTACATCTGCGGCTTGAACAGGGATTACGAAGGATATAGTCAGCCATAGAAATAAGCCAAGGCAACAAATCCTTCTCAAGGCTACACCTCCACACAATGATTACCTTCCTGCCTGCTTCTGTGATGTCTTGGAATCCATTTACGTTTCCGTATTATACCATTCCATCTCATAAAATGTCTTCCTTCCATTCAAAAAAATAAAAGGATATGAAGCTGCTGCTTCACATCCTTTACCCACTTCAACTTATGTCCTGCCTTCATCCAAATATGCTATACGTCGGTTGCAGGTGCTTCAAGCGTATCCCATGCTGCAGACAACAATTCATCGAACAAATCGTCGTCTCCTTCGAGCTTCGCATCCAACTCGTAGAATTCTTCTTCGTCACCAGACTGGGCTGTGAAGTGCAGGTTGTAATCCCAATCCTTCCCGTTCTTGCTGAAGAAGCTAACTTCATACGGTGATTTCAATTGTTCTAACTGGAAAACTACTTGTCCGATATAAGTCTTGTCTTCATTCTGACGCATCGATGCCTTCGTTATCGTTACACTCATGTATTATCCCTCACTTCATCCTTCAATCTCTATCATTATAGGTAAAAATCCGATTCGATGCCAGTCACTTAGCTTAGCTTGAAATGACGTACAGAAGCTTGCAGCTCACCAGCAAGACCGTTTAATCGCGTAACCGATCGATTCATATCTTCCATAGCCGTCGATGTAACCTGTGATGCGGAAGATAACAGCTCACTTTCTTGAAATGCATGCTGTGCAAGATCGCTCAACTGCGACAATGCAGCTGCAACCTCCTCTGATCCTGCCGACAACTCTTCCGTAGATGAGGAAACGTCTTGAATTTGCAACGCAACCTGTTCCGTCGATTGGGTGATACTATGGAAGGATTGCCTAGCATGCAGCACTGCCTCTTGCCCGAGGAGAACTTCTCGTGTGCTCTCTTCCATCGCTTCAACCGCTGCATCCATCTTCTCATTCACTTGACCTACAAGGCTTGCGATTTGCCCTGCCGCATGCTTAGACTGATCTGCCAGTTTCCTTACTTCTGATGCAACAACAGCAAATCCCTTGCCATGCTCCCCAGCTTGTGCCGCTTCAATAGAGGCATTTAGAGCAAGCAATTGAATCTGCGCAGCAATAGTCGTCATTACGTTTACCATCTGTTGAATTTCAGCAGATTGCTTGCTTAATTGCTCGACCGTGTATGAGGCATTGCGATTCGCCTCATGAACAGCTGCGATTTGCTGTTCCGCTTGACGAATGAGCTCATCCCCACCTGAGGCCGATTTTTCTGTATATAGAGCGGAATCAGCAACCTCAGCAGATGTTGCAGCAATTCTTGCATTTCCTTGCGCCATTTCTTCTACTGCTCTTGCACTCTCGGCAGATGCACGCATTTGTATTTCGGCGCCTTCAGCAATTCGATGCATCGACTCCGAATATTGATTGGTCGCGTCCGTGGTCTGCAATACCGACTGCTGAAGCTGCTCTGACGAATCCGCCACCATATCTGTTGCGGATTGAACATGACTAATCAATTGGGATAAATCAACACGCATCTTCTCAAATGATTTCGCCAATTGCCCCATCTCATCGTTTGTAGTCCGAATAATAGGGTGACGCAAATCACCGTCTGCGATTACACGGGCAGATTCATTCAACTGCTTCATAGATCGAGCGATGGATCTGGTCAACACCACCGCAGTCGTAATCGCAATGAGAACGGTTGCAAGCAGCAAAGTGAATAAGACAGACTGATGAGAACGATTCGCCTGCTCCACTGCGTCCATCGCCTGCTGAATACGATCCAATTGCTGCGACCGTATGTCGTCCATCTGCTTGTTAATTTGTTCAGAAGCTTGGTCGAAGGAGCCCATCGTCTGGTTCCCCGCTTCCGTTCCTTTATCAATATAATCATGCGCCATCAGTTGGCCCATCTCATAGAATTTCTTAAACGATCCCTCAATCTCATCTAATTTGCCGGACAGCTCTGGATGAAGCTGCTTGAAGTACTGAACATCCGCTTGGAACTGTGAGACATACTTAGCGGCTTGGTTGAATCCATCGTCCATACCATCCTGCGCTCTCGTAACCCCAATATCGGTAAGCCACTGCTGAACTTGAACGACCGACAGCTTCATATTATCTGCGAGCAATGTTGATTGAAGTGTTCGTTCCTTTATCTCTTTCATTGTGCTCAGCTGATTGCTCGACGCCATATATTGATACGTAAAAATTGCAAACATGCAGATGACAATAATCGAAAACCCTATTCTGTTTTTCCACCGGATGCTCATTTATGCCTCTCCTTCTTATGTCAATCGCCTCGTCTCCTTCACATCTTAGCGCAATATATTCCATTTGTCAGTTTACAATTTCACAATATTTCCGAGTGATGTCGCCTACTTAAGAAAAAAGTAAGAAAGTTATTTACTTTTTTCAGTAAAAGATTGAATCCTTACATTTGCTATCGCGTATGGAATGTCATATGCTTGAATACAGTGAAAGGAAGAGCGTTCTCTTCTAACAGATATGGCAAGGGACCGAACTGCTCTCACAAGTGACAATCAAAGGAGCCCCAGATTTACGATGGAAACAGTGAAAGAATTTTTCAAAGGTCCTGGTGTCAAACGCATCCTTATTCTTCTTGTAATTATCGCCTTACTCTTTGCAATGCGAAGCATGATCCACCTCATCCTTATAACGTTCATCTTAACGTACTTAGTGGACAGGCTGCACACATTCCTCCATCGGAGGATCAACAAGATCATAAAGGTGAATTACAAAGTTACCGTACTGCTTCTCTATGCAGTGCTGCTGCTCGCCATCATTGGTGGAGCATACAGTGTCTTCCCGAAAGTTATTACGCAGATTGAGCAGCTTGTGAACAGTATTATTCAGTTCTATAATTCAAAGGCTTTCATGAATTACGATTTTGATTTCGAATTCATGCAATACATTACAGACTCGCTGCAGAAGATCGACCTAGCGAGCTATGTGAGCAAGGGCTTCGACTTTATCGTGAAATCGGTCTCTGATATTGGACAATGGGGTACGAGAGCTATCATTTCCTTCGTCCTCAGCTTGTTCTTCATACTGGAGAAGAAGCGTGTCATGGAATTTACGGAGAAGTTCAGAACGAGCAAGATTGGATTCATTTATTCGGAGTTGGAGTATTTCGGAAATAAGTTCTTATATTCATTTGGCAAGGTCATTGAAGCACAGTTCCTTATCGCCATCGTGAATACCATCTTGTCCACAATCTGCTTATGGTTGCTCGGCTTCCCGCAGTTGTTCGGCTTAGCTATCATGATCTTCCTGCTGGGGCTGATCCCGGTAATGGGCGTTGTGATTTCACTCATTCCGTTGTGTGCGATTGCTTTCACCATCGGTGGCTTGATTAAGGTCTTATACGTCGTCATTATGGTCATCGTCATCCATGCGATCGAGGCGTATATCTTAAATCCGAAACTGATGTCAGCGAAGGTTCACTTGCCAATTTTCTATACGTTTGCCGTTCTTATTATTGCAGAGCATTTCCTCGGCGTATGGGGATTGATTCTCGGAGTACCGATATTCATGTTCTTCTTGGATCTGCTTGAGGTTAGCGTGAAGCAAGAACCTGTGAAGACAGAATAACAGCTGTTCCATAACCACTATCATCTCATGACGAAGGGCCGGTGCGTTAAGCACTCGGCTCTTTTTGATATGTCATTTATGTTTCACAATGTTAAAGACTTCCTAAATTTCACTGTTCCACGAAAAATGACAAAAATGCTCGTCTGCTCACGATTGAAAGTGATGTATTCGTTTTCTTGAAAGTTAAAGCGGTTTTACATATGGTAATCATTAGGATAGTTTGTGATTAGGTAGAATACGGCCTAATCAACAGATTGGAGGATGATGGAAACACGAATAAACGCTTGGTCAATATTTGAATACACCGCTCTGCTATTCCACCTAGACCACATCATCACGGCACGATACCCTACTTTGTTGAAGCAGCATCAAATTTATTCATCTCGCGCATACATACACCTACACACTTTTTCGCTTTATCACCACAAAGCAAGGAAGATTTTCCATGTTTCGTTCGAATTAGAGAGAGAAGGAGTGAAACTAATGCAGTATTTTTTCTATATGACGACGTTCATCTTCTTGGGATTTCAGCTCTTGTATACGATCGTTCCGTTATTGTTCAGCAAGGTGAAGCAATTGAATAATGGCCTGAGCGAAAAGTCAATCAGCGTACTCGTCCCTGCCTACAACGAAGAGCTCACGATCAAAAATTGCATCGAGGCAATGAACAGTGTCAATTACCACAACTTCGAGGTCATTATTATTAATGATGGCTCGAAGGATAATACCTTGCAGCGTTTAGATGAGCTTCTTGATTTGAAGCCAGTTCAGCGTACGGGCGACGGCAAACTAACGTATCAAGCGATCAAGGGCATCTATGGCTCTACTACATATAAGCATATTTTCGTGATCGATAAGCTTAACGGCGGCAAGGCAGATTCGCTCAATGCCGGCATTGATTGCGCACAATCGGATATTGTCATTACACTTGACGCGGACAGTATGCTGGAAGTCAATTCATTGAAGTATGTCAATCAATATTTCCACAATGAGGATATTATTGCACTTGGCGGTACGGTCAAGATTGTACAGGGTGCTGAGAAGAAAAATGGCGTTATCGTAGAGAAGTTTATGGGGAAAGGCCTAATCAAGAGCCAAATTCTCAATTACATTCACGGGTTCTATGTCCGGAAGCTAACCCAATCCGTGTTCAACTCGATCGTCGTTATTTCTGGTGCATTTGGCGCCTTTTACAAGGATGTGCTGGTTCAAGTGAATGGCTTCCGCAGCACCGTTGGCGAGGATATCGACATTACCTTGAAGATTCATGAATACATGAAGGCCAATCAACTGAAGAAGAAGCTGGTTTACGCACCTGAAGCAGTATGCTATACGGAATGCCCTGAGAATTTGAAGAACTTCAATAAACAGCGGATACGCTGGCAGAAGGCTTTCGTAGACTGCATCCTGATCTACTGGTCCCAGCTATCACAGAAGTTCAGCCTAGGCGTCAGTCTATTTTTTGCTATCGATGGCTTTGTGCTGGGAACCCTTACGGCGTTCACGACGATTATCTATCTTATTAACATGCTTCTATTCGGCGGCAGTATCACACAAATGCTCATCTTGTTCTCCATCATTGTTCTCGTAAATGCCGCTCAAATCATCACCTCATTGTATTTATGCAAGAAATACGACAGCAGCTACTCGCTCCGAGATTATATCTATATGTTCTTGTTCAGTCAATACGAACTGCTCACTTATCGGAATCTACTGCTGTACTTGAATATTGTCGGCACCATTAAGTACTTCGATAATGATGAGGGCTGGGGCTTCGTAGAACGCAAAGGCGTAGCCACCATTAGTTAATAATTGAATCTGCACAACCATCATTGCGGCCATAAAACAAATAAAAAGCCGCATGTTCAATTTGGGAGGGAGAATATGGAGAGTATTTGGAAGAGCAATCGGATCATTTATGTAGATATACTACGCATTCTGTCGATTCTCGCCGTTATCGTGCTGCATATTACTGCAGATTTGCTGACGAGAACGAATGATTTCGACACATCGTCTTGGTGGGTCAGCAATATTTTCAACTCCGTATCGAGATTTGCAGTTCCTGTGTTTTTCATGATAAGCGGCGCCATGATGCTGCGGGTGAACATTACCACATACAGGGATTTTTATATAAAACGAGTACTTCCACTCGTCATCGCACTAGTCAGCTGGTCACTGATTTATGCGCTTTACAATCAATACGTTATCGTTAACAGCAAGATGAATGCACTCGCGTTTCTGCAGGATTTCGGCTATAAGCTGCTGACGGACGGCAACTACGTCCATCTCTGGTTCCTGTATGCGATCATCGCCATTTATATGACGATTCCCTTAATCAGCAAGCTTGTTAAGACATGCAGTGAGAGGGATTTGCGCTATTACTTATCCTGGTGGGCTGCCATTAGCATCGGCTACCGATTCATTTCAGACATTATCGTCAAGCTGACGGGACAGTATATCAATATCCCACTATTGAACATTCCGCTGTTCACAGGTTTTCTCGGCTACTTCATCTTGGGGCATTATTTATTTACATATGGCTTGCCTGACAAATGGAAGCAGGTATTGTTCAATTTAGGCATCGTCTCCTTCTTCCTAACACCTGTGGCCACCTACTTCGCTTCTAGACATCTAGGGATATTGGATGAGACCTTCTACGGGAACTATTCCATTACGACCTTTTTCATGGCTGTGGCCATGTTTATTTGGTTTAAGGAGAAGGAACCAACCCTGCATGAGCGAGTCAATTACAAGCTGCAAAAAATGATTGGCTCGATTTCGAAAGCAAGCTTCAGTATTTATCTCATTCATTTATTGATTGAGCTGCTCGTATCGAGAAGGGCCGAAACAGAAGCGTCCCTACTCCAGACATCATCCAATCTCGTGTTCAATGTTATCGCCGTATTCACTGTCAGCTATCTGCTTGTGAAAATGTTGAATCTCAGCAAGGTCATGACTACCGTTCTGTTCGGTGGAAAGGGGTAAGCGCGAATGAAGGTCAGTCTCTATACGAAATTATTTATTTCCGCTCTGCTGGTTGGAATGTCTCTCTATGCTTACAATGTGAGCAGTCAGGCCGAACAGAAGATCACTTCGGTGTATATTCCAATCTGGAAAGATATCAGTCAAATGAACTGGAAGGATCAAGCGATTGATATCGCCTTTATTGCATTTGCCCGAATTGATAAGAACAACATCTATTTCCATGAGAACAAGGACGAAAATGAGCGGATTAAGCAGCAAATCACGAAGCTGAAGGAACAGCACCCTCAGACTCGATTCGTGCTCGCCGTTGGCGGATATAATGCCGATGGCTTCTCTGACGCTGCGATGGATGGAAATCGCTATTCGTTCACGGAAAGCATTATTAGTATGGTGAAGGAACTGGATTTGGACGGTGTCGATATCGACTGGGAATATCCCGCCTTCGATGCCTGGGGGGCAATTAAGGCACGCCCTGAGGATTCAGTCAACTTTACAGCGCTGATGAAGGAATTGAGGGAGAAGTTGAACCGACTCCCGCATGTGCATAAGAAGTACTTGTTAACCTTTGCCGCGGGCACGCAGGATTGGTATTTCGAGAAGGTCGACGTCAAGGAAATAGAGAAATACGTCTCCTACATCAATGTCATGAGCTATGACTTAACTGGAAGATGGTCGGATACCACCGACTATAATGCGAATCTGTACAAAGATGCGAAGGGCAAAGCCAAAGAGAGCGTCCATGACATTATTCAGCGCTACAAGGCCCATGAGGTAGACAGCAAGAAGCTGCTGCTGGGCATTCCAGCCTATTCCTATGGATGGGAGAAGGTCAAGAGCGAGCCGGGCAGCAAGGGCGCCTTCTCCATCGGCAAGCCTATCGACATCGACAAGATCGATCTGAGCTATAGCACGATCGTGAAGAAATACTTGAATCAGAAGGGATTCAAGCGTTATTTCGATGAGACCGCTAAGGCCGCTTACTTGTTCAATGGGGATACCTTCATCTCCTATGAAGATGAGGAGGCCTTGAAGGCTAAGATTGCATACATTAAGGAGCATGAACTGGGCGGTGCAATGGTCTGGGAATATTCGCAAGATGCGAAGGATGGAATCGTCAATTATTTAACGAAGCACTTGAACAAGTAAAGTGAATGAATGAGAGTATGCAGACCTCATTGCCGCCACATACAGCGACATGGGGTCTGCTCTATTTTCGCGATAAGCAAGGCAAACTAAGGAAGCTTGTTAATCCTGATCTTCTTGTTCCAGCTTCAGCACCCTGCCTGTACCTGCAGAATGCCTATAATGCCTTCCACTGATCTTCATAATTCATAGCAACCCCATTCGCATCCACCTGTAGACGAGCAGTATATCCGCTATCGATGGAGCGATAAATATAGGTGTTGTCACCTGTCTTCTCATAGGATTGCAGCAATGGCTGCACCGTGAATTCGGGGAAACAGATCCAGGCCGCCATAACCTCGGCACATTGGCCAATCTCGAGCTGCAAACGCCGAATAGGCAGCACATTGGTCGATGGCGTTACACCGATATCAATATCCTTGGCGCCTGTTAGTTCTTCTCGAACTACCCCATTCACTGTCCAGCGATCTTGATGATCCCGCTCCAGCCTGAGCGTTCTTAACTTCTGTTCTTCGTGGTAACGCACCACGACTTCCTCAGTTCCCCCCTCTGCATCGCACTTCACTTCATATTCAACGAAGCAGCGATCCGCATCGGCACAGATTACTTTGCCTTGAATTACCGTTGCAGGCTGCAAAGTAACTGTACAGTATTCAAGGCCTTCGCCTTCAAGCAGTTTCCATATGACATCATATGTCATCATGATGCCTCCCTTTTCCATGTTGTCGCAACTTCCTTGTCAGCCGTATCTATAAATGCGTCTAGCACCTATCCATAGATTACCACTTCATTCTACCTTACCTGAGGTTTGCACTCCAACTAGAGAATTTGGGCTCACGTCTTGTAGGCGAATACATATGATATGGCATATAAATTCTTGTAAAGGCAGGTTATGAGCAGTGGCTACCAATAACTCTATTGATTTTGCTTCACCGGATGCTCATTTTGCTTATGATGTGAATCAGTCCTTATTCTTTCGCAAAGATGCAAACAACTACATTAACGTATTGGGCGTAAGCCAATTAAATACGCTAGGCAACGCCTCGTTACTGGATATCTATTTAAGCAGCGGCAATACGGTAGAACCCCATATTCATCAGAACGCGAGTGAATTGGTCTATTGTGTAGCAGGAGAAGCACTTGTCAGCCTCATTAATCCGTTCACGAATCAATTATTAAACTATCAAATCAAGCCAGGCCAAGTCGCCAATATCCCACAAGGCTGGTGGCATTATGAGGTTGCGAACCAAGACAATACGCATCTGATTGCAATCTTCGATGCACCTACTCCAGAAGTCATCTTCGGCTCAGACATACTACGCTTGACGCCTCCAGCAGCCTGGGCGCATTCGTATTGCCTTGATGAGGCGAAAGTAAAAGATACATTGGCTCCAATTACAAAGACTGTTGTTATCGGGCCACCGGCAGATTGCCAAGCATGTGAACAGGAAGTCGATGATGTGACGCATTCAACATACAGCTTCTCCTCTAACACGTCTTCACATCCACACTCCCCTTACTCCCAGTATCAACACCCTGCTTATTCAGCAAATGGATTTCCTCCCTATTATCCTTTTCAACGAACGTTTTTTTGAAATCGATCACAGCGGCAAGCAAATTATAGATATTCCGCAAACGAAGAAAAATCCCCCGATGGCATGCATGGGGGATTCCTTTTTCCTATCTATGAAGTTAACTGAATAACCGCGGCGTATTTTGCCTTTATTGAACCGCTTGACGGCGCTCGCGATCCACTTCGGCAATCAGCTCTTCTATTACTTGATCTGGAGTGCGGTGAACGAGCCAGTTCTGGCCGAACATTTGCAGAACCTTAATCGCTGGGAAGTCTCCCCAGAATCCGACAAATCCTTCATTCAAAACCACCTGGTCGATAACATGCTTATTCATCTCATTGAAGCACTTTTCCAATACCGATTTGGCAAGCGGATCAGCGATCCAGTCATTTAACAGGCTGAACTTGTGGAAAGACACCTCTTCCTTGCCGAAGTCACAGAATACGCGCTCCGTCAGGCGAATATCCCGGGAAGAGCTGCCTGCAACAAGCTTGAAATAGCCCGTTTCGGCGACCCAACGATTGTACTTTGTATTGTAGTAAGCGAAGTCCCGCTCTTCCAGCTCGAACACGACTTCCTTATTCTCATGCGGCTGAAGCTCGATCTTGGCAAAGGCCTTGAGCTCCTTCTCTGGACGCGTCCACTTGCACTCCTCGTCGTGAACATACAGTTGGACAACCTCTTTCCCTGCTACGGCTCCCGTGTTTTCTACTTGCAGAGACACGGTTACGCGGCGGTCATGCTGTAAAACCATCATGTCCGAGTAAGCAAAGGTCGTATAGGACAATCCATGGCCGAACGGGAATTGCGGTGCAAGCTCCTTGCGGTCATAGTAGCGGTACCCGACAAACAGTCCTTCACGGTAAAACAGCTTGCCGTTCTCGCCGCGGATTCGCATATGGGATGGATTGTCAGACAGCTTCACAGGGAATGTCTCGGACAGCTTGCCGGATGGATTCGTCATTCCGAATAGAATCTCCGCAATCGCACGGCCTGAGCCTTGCCCTGTCAGCCAGGAGTGGAGCACACCCGGTACATGCTGCACCCAAGGGCGCATCGCCATTGCAGTACCGCTGCTCGTTACGACAATGCATCGCGGCTGTGCAGCCGCTACCGCCTGAATTAGCTTCACCTGATGCTCGGGAAGATCGATGCTCTCAAGGTCATGCATTTCGGACTCCGCATATTCGGGTTGTCCGACGAACAGAATCGCTAGATCAGACTTCGCTGCAAGCGCTGCGCTCTCTTCGATCATGGCCTCATCGATACGCTCATCCTTCGGGTAGCCTTCCGCATAGCTGAATTGTACAGACTCTCCAGCAATCTTCTGCACCTCTTCCCATGGGATGTCGACACGCGTTGGCGTCACTTCGGCACTTCCGGCGCCTTGAATTCTCGGTTTCTTCGCGAATGTACCGATCACGGCAATAGATTGAGCTTTAGCAGGGTCGATCGGCAGAATGCCGTTGTCATTTTTGAGCAGCACAATGCTCTCAGCCGCTGCTTTTCTCGCCAGCTTATGATAATCGATTGCAGCCGTATTCGACTCCTCTTCATTGGCCGTTACCTGTTCTACCAATGTAAGAATGCGCCGTACGCTCTTATCGAGCTGCTCTTCCAGCAAGGTGCCATTCTGAACCGCCTCTACAATCGCAGTCGTATTGTAATGAGCAGGTCCAGGCATTTCAACATCAAGTCCTGCCTTGAGACCGCGAATACGATCGTTGACTGCCGTCCAGTCCGACAGCACGACACCTTCATAGCCCCATTCTTTGCGCAAAATGTCATCCAGAAGATGCTCATTCTCGCTCGTATAGGAGCCGTTAAGCAGGTTGTAAGAGCACATAATTGTCCACGGATCGGCCTTCTTAATAATTCGCTCGAACGCACTCAAGTAAATCTCGCGCAGGGTACGCTCATCAACCTCCGAGCTTGTCACCATCTTCTCGAACTCCTGGTTATTGCAGGCAAAGTGCTTCACGGAAGCGCCAACGCCTTGACTTTGAAGCCCATTTACGAAGGCTGCGCCGAGCTCACCGGACAGACAAGGGTCTTCGGAATAATATTCGAAGTTGCGGCCGCCTAGTGGCGTGCGCTTCATATTGATGCCAGGCCCAAGCAGAAGCTCCACGCCCATTTCCTTCCCTTCTACACCAAGCGCTACACCGACCTCGTGCAATAGCTCTGTATTCCAAGATGACCCGATCGCAGAGCCTGTTGGATAACACGTGGCTGGAATATTTCCCTCCGTAGCAATTCCCATCTCTTCATCGCTATTCGTCTTGCGTATGCCATTCGTACCGTCATACATGTGGATCGGTGGGATGTTCAAGCGGTCAATCCCCTTCGTCATCCACATGTTCAGTCCTGCACATAGCGATGCTTTCTCTTCAAGCGTTAGTTCCTTCATCCAATCTTTTATCTTTTGATTCATAATATATCCCCACTTTCTACGTTTTATTGCTGTTTCGCTTCTTCCTGCTCCTTCTTCAGCTCTTGCGCGTCATAAATCTTGTAGAACGGATACCATACGGCAAAGATGATAGCCAGTACGACTGCCAACAGGATAAGCCCATTGAAGCCGGACATGAGGTATGTGGAGATTCCAATCGGCGTATACCAGAGCTGGAACACCTTGCTTGGAATCTGAGCGAATCCAAGGTCTAGCGCCAAGTATACGATAATCGGTGTAATGATACCGTTGATCCACATCGGAATCATCAAAATCGGGTTAAATGCGATCGGTGCTCCGTATATCACAGGCTCGTTGATGTTAAATAAAGATGGAACAAGCGTCGCCCTGCCAATCGATTTCAGCTTCTGCGACTTGGCAAACAGGAACAAGATGATAAGCGGCAGGGTCGCACCAAGTCCGCCTACTCCGAGCCAACCGGAGAAGAATGTTTCAAACGTATTAATGTTGACCGGTTCAAGACCTTGCGCCACCAGGGCTGCGTTCTGCTCAATCGCTGGAATCCAGATTGCATAGAAGATTGGGATGATCACCCACGGACTGACCCCGAAGGAGTACAACGCAACGCCAATCATGTTAAAGAGCAGGAAGCCCCATAGCGTTTGGCCTAATGCGTTAACTGGCTCGAATACGCTTACAATCAGATTAAAGATATCGAAGTTCAGCTGATATACGAGCACCCATCCGAGCGTAAGAATAATCGCAATCGGAACGAGGAAGTCGAACCATTCCATGATGAACTCTGGCAAGTTCGAATCCTTTTTGAAAAATGAGAAATTGTTGAACACATTGAGTACTACGGCCACCGCAACTCCGACAAGCAGCGCGGTAATCATTCCAGAAGGCCCGAAACGTTCCATAATGAACTGAATTGTTCCGTCTTCATTCGTGACGGGCTTCAGCAGCATCAGGAATAAGGAGATGCCTGTCGCGCCGGCAATGAGCTTGATTTTGTCGCGCCCTTTCTTCTGCATCACCGTGTAGGGCGTTAGGAAAGCAATAAAGATCCCCAGCAGGCCGAAGCTGAATGTAGTTATAGGCGTTAAGTCCGGCATTCCCGGAATAAAGTCTTTCAGAATCGAGATCAAGGTAACAAACGATCCAATAAAAATCATAGGTAGGGTAACCATAATGGCTTCCTGAATGGAAGATACCCATACGTTGTTTGTAAACGCCTCCAAACGCGGCGCAAATTTTTCGTTCATCCACTTCATGAGACGATCCATGTATATTCCCCCTTCGCAGCATATTATTGATTGGTTATGTCATGTCTTAAGTATAGAATTGATTGAGAGCGCTTTCTTGTTCTTCTTTGCTGCAATTAGGGACGTTTCTTGTTCTCCTACCCCCAACCGAATTAGCATTTGCAGAATGGAAACCGTTTACACAACAAAAAACACCCCTCCGAGAAGGGGTGCACTTTGCGTTTCATGGCACTTGTAAATAAGAAAAACAGAAGCCTCCTGCTGCCACTGAGGCCGACTAGTATTGCCTTGCAAACGTAAGCAAGATCACGCCATGAGGTGGAAGGGTCACTTCTTGCTGCCAGCCCTGCACACCATAAATCATCCGGGTATTCATCAGCGGCCCGCTTCGAGCGTCCAAATAATGAAGCTCCTCCTCAGTGAGAAATTGAGGGGCGCCAAGTCGGACCCATTCATCAAACACAGATCCGTGTTCGCGATCCAGCTGGTAGCTTGTCATTTTATAGCTCCCAACAAGCCCTTCGAGGTGGATATGGAACCTTTTATTTCCCTTCTCCTCGAATACGGCATATCGATTCGTATCGGACAGCTCCGACCAATCTCCACTTGCGAAGAGCTGATCGACATGCACGTAATGGTACAGAAGCAGCTGGACACTGCCGTCGCTGCGCCTTGTCGCGAAATAACCGTCCCCGCGAGCAATGATCTGATCCCCAAGCCTGTGCAGCAGCTCAAAGGCATAGTAGCTTGGCTTCCTTAGCCCGTCCCGATTAATAAGCCCGAATCCCCCGTAGAAGTGGGATGTCGGAACGATGCTTTCCTCGAATACGTCTGTAAAAGACCAGAAGGCCAGTCCCTTCATAGTGCCAAGTGTTGTAAGCGCATGATAAATGACGAACGGGGCCATAAACGCCGTATCATGCACCAGATTGCGGTCATACAGCGAGAAGTTCCACTCGGTCATGAACAGTTCCACATCGCGATAAGGCGTAACCGAGAGCTTGTCTTTCAATCGTTCAATGCTCTCCATATAAAAGGACGGCGGCATGATCGTGGTCAGGCGATCATTCTCTTCCTTCTGGAAGGGGTACTCCGAATACACATGGAAGGAGAAAAAGTCGAGCGGCACCTGATGATCGCTGCAATGCGCCAAAAACTCCTCCGCCCAGGTATCGTTCCATAACGAACCGTAGCCAAGAGCAGGTCCGCCGACCTTAAGCTCCGGTGAGATGGACTTAATCGCCTGCACCGTCGATTCATAGAATGCAAAGTATTCCTCCTTCGTCCCTGCCCAACACACGCCGGACAAGTCAGGCTCGTTCCAGACCTCAAAGTACCAGCGGCTCACCTCGTCCCAGCCATAGCGGTTCATGCAGTGGCGTACGAATTCCTGAATCAGAGCATCCCACTTGGCCTGCTCCTTAGGCGGGGAAATGCTGCCTTTCCACCAAAAAACGGTTTCATTCGATCTTCTCAAGGGACTCGGCATGAACCCAAGCTCGACGAAGGGCCTTACGCCCTGCTGAAGCAAATAATCATACAGCTTGTCCACGTAGGACCAATTGTAGATCGGCGTACCGTCAGCCTCCTCGCTGTATACCATCATTTCATCATTAAAGATGCCGTGGAAGCGAATATATTGAAAAGGAAAATGGCGCTGCATCCCGCTGAACTGGCATCGCCAGTCCTCTCTTAATCCCTCGACCGCCCGTCCTGCCGTCGTGACGACGTTCCAATGCTTATCGAAAGGCGCGCTCTGCTCATTCGCATGAACCATTACGTTCACCGACGTTGAAGCAGCGGCTGATATAGTTCCGGCCATCGGGGAAACGGGCCTAGACTCGGTTCCCTCGTCCGAATGGAGATGAAGGTAACGATACAGTGAAGACATTGCCTGAATCGTATCGGTTTCGTAATAGTCTCCGCTGGATGACTCTTCATAGGTTAGCGGCTTTCGATCTGGATCCGGCAGATCGGTCAGGGCGAAAGATTCACGATATGCGCTTGGCGTGCTATTGTATTTTTCCTTGAAATATTTATTGAACAGCTTAACGTTAGCAAAGCCGCAGTCTAGCGCAATTTCCGTGATGCTCTTGGCCGTATTAGCCAGTTCTGCCTGTGCTTTCTCGAGACGGACAAGCGTCAAATACTTTTGAAAGGGGATGCCGATTTTGTCGCTGAAGAAATGCGAAAAATAATGCAGGCTTAAATGCTCCTGATCCGCCATCGTCTGAAGCGTAATTTTCTGGTTAAAATGCTGATCGATGTACTCGAGCACCCGATTCAGCCGCTTGTAGTCATACGACTTCGTATCTTCCTCGACAGCCTCGTTAGTTCCTGATGAGAGATAGCGCAGCAGATGGCCGCACAGCATCTGCAGACACCCCAGGGTGTAGCTGCGAAAGCCGCTTGCCTTCTTGTTGATCTCATAGACCATCTTCGCCAAATAATGGCGGATGACATCATAGCTGCCGCGATTCTCCTCCGTCTGCGTACTGGAATTGCAATGAATAAACGCGTTCGTATCGAGCCACTCCGGGCCGAATTGCAGCGTTAGCAGCACGTTATCCTCGTTCGTACGCTCAATCTTGTGCACGGACATGCTATTGATGACAATAATATCGTCCTGATGAAGGAAATATTGGCGCTGATCCGTATACATGACCACCGAGCCTTGAAGAACATAAATAATTTCAATCTCTTTATGCCAATGGAAATGGATATGCTTCACGCTGTTTACGAATAATTTGATAGGCAAATCGTCTTGGTGCTGTATAAACTCGTATAAGTAACGGATAATCAAGCTCCCCCTTTCCATACTTTATTATGTGATTGAGCGTCCAGGAAATTCAAGGAGCCTTCTTCTTCCTCCGAACACAAAACTAATTCCAGTACAGGGAACTTATTACTGATGCTCAGCAACTAAATTGTAACCGTTTTCTTTATAATGAAGTTTAGGGGGTCCTTCGCGAACTCCCGATAACTAATGAAGGACTGCCTCGAAGCAGTCCAGGAAAGGGAGGATGCTATGTCCCGTTTTAAGCATGGCAAGAAGCTCATGGTGACCTTCGTCGCGCTCCTCATGTGCACGCTGCTCATCTCCTTCTCGCAAGCCCAGGCTGGCGGATCAACGCTGGCCATGGAGCAATCATTCCCAAATGTCGCCAATGGCTGGGCCAAGGTAGAACGCTGGAAGGACAGTAATCCCATGTTCACAGCGGAACAATATCCCCCAGATGGCCGAGGAGATCAGAATGGACAGCGGCTCACCTTCTTCGGAGGCGTTGGCCAGCCCCATTCAAGCCGCTTCTTGCTGTACTATGCACCTCAATATGACACCAATGCAAAATCCACACCCGTTCTGCTCGTCCATGGCGCTAATGACAATGCCGACCGGGCTTGGGCTAACCCAAATGAGTTTGGGCCGAATACATGTGGAGCTTCCTCATGCCCGAGCACAGGCCTGATGCAGCAGCTTGTCAGCCAAGGGTATAAAGTATTTGCAATCGGATTCGGTCACAAGCATGGGGACAATTACTATGCCGCCGAGCACATCCAGAATGCGATCCATATTATTAAGCAAACAACGGGTGCCAGCAAAGTTGATGTTGTCGCTTGGAGCAAAGGGGCCTTCGCCTCGCGGATGTATGCTTCCTCCGTAGCAAAAGGCGGCGGAACTCCGTATGCCAATGATATTCGAAAACTTATTCTCATTGGCAGTCCGAATAAAGGAACGGACTTTATATTCAGGCACGGATGGACCTTCAATTATGGAATCATTCCGGAATGCGGCGGCAATGTCAATGCCCCTTCTCCCCACACACAAATGATATGTTATGGCATCTGGCGCAATCATCCCGAGCTGTCCATATACAGTACTTCTCAAGGCAACTATTTCCCCGGGCAAAAGCAAATGTTGGCAAAATGGGACACTACGTACCCGCTTCCGGCAACTGAGCAAGATTGGTATACAACCTATTATGGAGGTACGGGATTCTTCACGAAAGGAGATGGGATCGATACCGCAATTCAGCAGGGATCGCTCATTAACAAACTTATAGGCTCTGGCATACCAGATACAATTGCCACTTACCTGCTGTCTGGCAATGAAAACAACATTCCGAACGTACACAATGAGCATACAGGGCCCAGCGATGGAGTGGTATTCGTGAACAGTGCTTCCGCAACGGATGGAATTGGAACTGTCGCAGGAAATGTTACCTTGAAGCTCAATCACTTAAAACTAGCCTGGGCTCCGCAATCCGTAAATGTCATCGAACAATGGCTCAATGCAACTCCTTAATACAAAAAAATTAATAATTAGTAAAATTATTGAATATTTTCCCAAGTTGATTGTATGATAGGAGTGAAAGTATACCAATTGATAGATGGGAGGATTTGAATGAAAAAGATTTTGCTTGTTATGCTTCTGTTGACGTTGTTCGTTCCTACTACCGTTGGCGCGTTGGGTCAAGATGAAGAAGCACAGCTGGATCGCGTGTTAGGGGTATACCCTGATGTGACGAAGGAACAGCTCTTGTCCGAAATTGATTACGCTTCCCAGGTTACTAATCAGCCACGCAACATCATCATCCAACAGATGTACAAGGAGCTCAGCTCCAAAAGGCTGTCACCGCAAATGAGCATCGCCTCAGGGGACAAAGGTCAAGGAGCTTATCAGCTCGCCTCTTCCAGCAAAGGCGATGTGTTCTTCGAGACCGCTTCGACGATCGGCATCCCTCATGGCCATGTAGGCATCTACTACACACCAGATTATATCGTCGAGTCTGTCCCTAGCACAGGAGTCCGCAAAGTAAAGCTCATTGATAAGCGAGTAGATAGCGGCTCCAAGATTCTCACCCTCAAGAACGAATATGCAGGCGCAACTGCGCGGTCTCAAGCTGCTGACTGGGCAAATGGCCGTATCGGTGAAAAGTATTCCTACAATTTTGCTACGAATCGTCTTACCTCATGCTCCGGCGACAAGAACTGCTCCAAGTTAGTATGGTGCGCCTTCAAAGAGAAAGCCAACATCGATATTGATGGAGATGGCGGACTCGGTGTATATCCTGTCGATATTCGCGACTCATCCATGTTCACAACAGTAAGAAGCTATTAATTTGTTCGGAACGGAGATGAGAAGCTTGAAGACCTCGAATCAGGCTATGTTACGCATCCTTATCTATACCGTCTTCCTAGTCATTTCCTCTCTTCTCATCTCTTGTTCTCAATCATCTCCACAAGACAATAATACCAAGCTGAATAACCCTCCCGTCGCCCTTGTCTACTACTCTACTTCCTTATCCCAGGAAATCATCGGCGGCGGGAACTCTTACTTCTTGTCTATCGACAAGGACGGGAGCATTCAGACTCGGAACGGAGATGGATTGGAATGGAATGCCCCTGTCCAGCTTCAGGACTCGAATCGCATTGTCATCCAAGCAAGAGAGAAGGTTCATGTGCAGCAGGGCAAGGGAACTGAGGATACATATTCTTCACGTTGTAAAGTAAGTGCAGGGTATAGACAGATGTCGGGCTACTTAACCTCGAGCAAGTTATATTATGCTTTGTTCAACAAAGGGATTGACACCCATGACAACTATATATCTACCATCCGCTGGGGAGATGCGCAGCACCATAATTGCGCGGATATTCCAGAGTTTGTTGAGGCGCAGGGCAGCGACGAGAATCATATCTATGCATTAACCTCCGATCATGCCTCTCTGCAAGGGCTAAATCTAGTTGTGATGGAGCTAGAGGGGAACAAGCTTCAACAAACGAAATATCCTCTATTGGACATCTATACAGGATCTCTTATCGTGCAATCGAAGATGGTTTCCACACCAAACAATATGTACGTGGTCTTCTCAACCCGAGATGAGCACAATCGTATCCATCTTCAGCTTATGGAAATTAATAAGTCCACACATACGGCAACAACCTATTCGCTTCATACATACGGAGAAGAGCCAGACAATGCATATTTCTCGCTTAGCGCCAATAGTATCGGCATCGTGGATAAGATGCTCTATTATGTAGACGGCTACGGTACAATTTTCTCGTTCTCACTGGATACGAAGGCTTCTGTGAAGTCCAACACCCTTGCCAAGTTCCATCGGACATCCAATCTGAACGATGCAATGGGCTACGTATATGGCACTTTCTATTACCTGTTCCGCTATGATGAGTCCGACCAAATACATAAGATTGAACAATACCAATTGTCGGATGGAAAATTGCTGAAAAAACTACTTATTCCTAACCTGGCTTCGAAACTCTCCTCCGGCGTCTACTTATATGATTTTCAAATGCTCACCAATCTGTAAATGCCCTCGCGGGCTGCCTTCATCTTCATCCAAGACGAGGCAGCCCTTTTCATTTGAATGAGATCGTCTCCCTCCCTCCCCTGATTACCGTAATTTACCTATAGAAATTTACTTAAAATTATATGTTTAATAGATTGAATGAGCACAACATCATATTTTTCCAACCTATTCAGAAAGGAGGTGATTAGACGTTCAACCGCGTAAAAGCAGACCATAGCATCGCAAAATATAACAGCAGGGGTGGACTAGCATGGTAACACAGAAGAAGTGGACTTCTCGCATCGTTAATATGTCGCTGAGGGTAAAGCTCCCACTGTTAATCAGCACGATGGTAGTAGCTATGTTGATTGGAACGAGTACAATACTTTACTGGTTCAGTTCTGACATTCTCTTGAAGGAAAGCAAAAACAGTTTGACTATGAACGCCAACCGCATCGGCGAAGGATTATGGTCTTCCGTAAAGCTGGAAGAACAGTCCGTATATTTGGCCTCAATACATGGTACATACCGCTCATTGCTGGATCTTCGAGCAGCGTCGTCTATGGATGATGCTCATTTCTTTTCGAAGGACAATTCCTTGTTCACCGAAGCAAATAGGCTGCTGGCCCAAAGTTTCCAAGGCAGTACGGGCACGGAATCCTATCAGCTCATTGATAAGAAAGGGATCGTCATTGCAAGCTCCACTCCGGAAGCCATCGGGCAAAGCCGCGCAGATCGCGCTTATTTTCAGGCTGCCATGAAGGGAACGCCGACCATAAGTGACGCTTTAACTTCGAAGAGCAACGGAAGCCAAATCGTCGTATTCGCTCAACCGATATCAGCGGACGACTCGAAGGTAGACGGTGTCTTTATTTCGACGGTCAACACCTCGTTCTTCGTGGACCAGTTGAAGCAAATGGCCGGCGATAAAGTAGGCACAATTATGATTACAGACCGCCTAGGCCATACGCTCTTCCATTCACAAGATAAGACTGCGACTGGAAAACAGATCAAATCCAACAAGCTGAAATCGATTTTCCAGGCTTCTGGAAACAAGGATATTGTTCGCGGAAATCTTGACGATGCCGATCAATATGTTCTGTATTCGAAGATTCCAGGAGCAGACTGGACTGTATTCTCGTTCGACAGTTATGCGAACATTAAGCGCCCACTCGATCATTTATTTATGAACATATCACTCATAACGATCGGCGCTCTGCTGCTGTCCGTAGCTGCTGGCTTACTTATCTCGCTTTCCATAACACGGCCAATAGGCAGATTAACAGAATCGTTCAAGAAGCTGGCTTCCGGCGATCTCACCGTCGCTGCTACAGGAAGCTATAAGAGTGAATTCAAAGACTTGGCAGACAGCTTCACGGTCATGGTGGAACAAAATAAAAGCTTGATTGGCCACATGAACCGCTCCATTGCACAGTTGAATACAAATACAGACGAATTGGACGCTGCTTCCAAACAAACGAATATATCCATTCAGGAAACTTCGATCACCACGATGGAAATCGCAAAAGCGATGGAATCTCAATCGTTCGATACTGAACATATTGTTAATCAATTCAGTGATCTCGGTGACAAAATCGCAGTCGTTAACCAATTGTCGTCAGCAGTTAAGGAGCGTACGGACTCTATTATTGACGTCTTCCATACCGGAAATGAAGTTATCAACCAGCTTATCCGGGCCCATGACGACAGCGAGAAAGAGGTCAGCTCCATTTCGACCATTACCACCAAGCTAGAGGCAAGCTCGATCAGCATTGCTTCGATTACGGAAGCGATCGGCAAAATCGCCAAGCAAACGAACCTACTAGCACTGAACGCATCGATTGAAGCCGCTCGCGCCGGTGAACATGGCCGAGGATTCGGTGTCGTTGCTTCCGAAGTCAGACAGCTCGCAGAACTGTGTGCGCAGCAGTCAAGCGACATTGAGGAAATCATTACGAATAACCTAAGCTTGACCAAGGAGGCGAACGATTCCGTACGCAGTCTCCAAAACGTATCCACTCAGCAAGATCAATATGTCGACCAGACAAAACAGGCATTCGAAGTGATCCTGAATAATGTCATGGATATCACCAAACAGATTAAAGACATGGCCCATGAGATCGATATTATGAAACAGAACAAAGATGACGTTATGGAGCTCGCACAGAACTTATCCGCCTCTGGCGAAGAAGTATCGGCTTCCGTTGAGGAAGTTACTTCGACCATTCAAGTACAATCAGCTATGGTGCAGCAGTTGTCCTCGATGATTGAGGAAATTGACAGCCTCACCAAGCAGCTGAAGGAAGCTTCTTCGAAATTTAAAACCGAATAGCATGCAAAATGGGGCTCCCAATAGTCATTTGAGATGACTAGGGACGCCCCTTTCTTTATTTCTTTATGACTCAAGTGTTCACCCCGCGCATTTACCGTAATTTACCTATATAAAAACACTTAAATTTTTCCGTTGAATAGATTAATAGACTTCTGATCATATTTTTCCAAATAGTTGGGAAGGAGGCATATACAGAGATGGAAAATCGGATTTACATAGGGGTCATAGGAACATATCTTGTACATCAGGGGTGAGACGAGGATGGTAACACATAAGAAGTGGGGCATTCACATCGGGAATATGTCACTGCAAGTAAAGCTTCCGTTGTTAATCAGCACCTTGGCGGTATGCATGTTGATCGGAACAAGTTCCATATTGTACTGGTACGGATCCGACATGCTTTTGAAGGAAAGCAAGAACAACATGATTTTGAATGCCAACCGCATCGGTGAAGGGTTATGGTCGTCCGTGCAACTGGAGGAGCAGTCCATCTATTTGGCGTCTATCAATCAGACATACCTCTCCTTGCTGCAGCTTCGGGCGGAGCATTCGTTAATGGATGCCGATTTTTTCTCTGAACGCAATCCGCTTTTCATGAAGGCGAATAAGCTGATGGCTGATAGTCTCAAAACGAGCTCGGGCAGTCTCATCGATAAGAACGGCATCATCATTGCGAGTTCGAACCGGGACAACATTGGAAGCAGCCGCATGGATCGAACCTATTTCCAAGCGGCAATGAAAGGACAATCGTTCATCAGCGAGTCGATTGTATCCAAAAGTACCGGCAGTCAGGTGGTTGTGTTCGCACAACCTATCCTGGGGGATGGCGCGAATGTTGAAGGTGTGTTTATTATGACCGTAAACACCTCGTTTTTTGTAGACCAACTGAAGCATGCGGACGACAATGGGCAAGGAAGCACCATAATCTTGGATCGCGAAGGCCGAACCATCTTCCACTCAAGCAATAACTCGGCAATTGGGCAGATGGTAGAATCCGACAAGTTTAATTCAGTCGTTCAGTCTCCCGTTAAGGGGCAAATCTCCCGAGGAGGTATTGAGGATCCGGAATACTTTATCCGTTATTCTAAAATTCCGAAAGCAGATTGGACAATTGTGGTGCAAGACAGCTATAAGAACATTAAGAAACCTCTAAATGATCTATTCGCCAACATATCGATCATTACGCTTGTTGCCCTATTGATATCCTTGACGATAGGTATCATCATCTCACGTACGATTACGCGGCCAATCGCAAGACTAACCGACTTGTTCAAGACATTGGCGTCCGGCGATCTTACCGTTGCCGCAACAGGCAACTACAAGAGTGAATTCAAAGACTTGGCGGATAGTTTCACCGTTATGGTCGAACAAAATAAGAGCCTGATTTCCCAAATGAATCACTCAATTGAGCACTTGAACACAAGCACAAATGAATTGGATACCGCCTCCAAGCAAACGACGATATCCATTCAGGAAACATCGATTACGACCATGGAAATCGCCAAAGCTATAGAGTCCCAAGCGCTTGATACCGAGCAAATCGTAAATAAGTTCGGTGATCTCGGAGATAAAATTGCAGTTGTCAATCAATTGTCATCCGCTGTGAAGGAGCGGACGGATTCCATTATTGAAGTCTTCCATAGTGGAAATGAAGTCGTGAATCAGCTGATCCATACCCATGGTGACAGTGAACAGGAAGTTGCTTCAATCGCAGCCATCACAACCAAAGCTGGAGGAAAGCTCCTTGCGCATTGCCTCCATTACGGAAACCATCGGCAAGATTGCAAAACAAACGAACTTGCTCGCTCTTAACGCCTCGATAGAAGCCGCACGAGCTGGGGAGCATGGCAAAGGATTCGCCGTTGTTGCTTCCGAAGTAAGACAATTGGCGGAGCTATGTGCCAAGCAGTCAAGCGAGATCGAGGAAATCATCACAGACAACATAAGCTTGGCGCAGGAGGCAAATGGATCAGTAAGAAGCCTTCAACATGTGTCTGCCAAGCAAAATCAATACGTAGACGATACGAAGCTGGCGTTTGAAGCCATTTTGAACAACGTTGTTGACATCTCTGATCAAGTCAAGGGCATGGCCTACGAAATGGACAACATGAAGCGGGGCAAAGAGGACGTTATGGAGCTGGCTCAGAACTTGTCCGCTTCTGGCGAAGAAGTGTCTGCTTCTGTTGAGCAGGTAACCTCCACGATTCAAGTACAATCAGCTATGGTGCAGCAATTGGCCTCCATGATTGAGGAGATCGACGCATTGACCAAGCAGCTAAGAGAGGCTTCCTCGAACTTCAAAACCGAATAGAACGCAAATAGACCGTTTCCTTACCAGAAACGGTCTATTTGCGTAAATATTTTCGTGTGGTATGAAATTCCTATTCCTATTCTAATGTAATTTTATTGTCATGCAGCCTTCCAGCACGAACGGTTTATTTCCATGTTTCAGCCGAATCGGCTCACCCACAGCTAACGTATATGTCGCAGCGTCTTTGGTTACCGATACTTCAACGATTCTGCCATGATACTGTACTCGGAACGCGTAGCTGCTCCAAGCTGCTGGAATGGTCGGACAGAAGGTTAATTCATGCTCGTCATGGCGCATGCCCGCAAAGCCGTTCACGATTGTCAACCAACTGCCGGCCATAGAGGCGGAATGAATGCCATCCTTGACATTACCATGGAAATCGTCCAGATCCATCCGCGCCGATTGCATAAAATAGTCGTACGCCTTCTCGATCTCGCCAAGCTCTGCCGCGACAATGGCATAAATGCAGGCCGACAGGGAAGAATCATGCGTCGTCAGCGGCTCGTAGTACCGATAATTGGCTAGCTTCTCTTCTTTCGTAAAGCGATGTCCCTGCAAATAAAAGGCAAGCACCAAATCCGCCTGCTTGAGCACCTGGTATTTATAGATAACCATCGGATGGTAGTGCAACAGAAGCGGATATTTATCCTTGGGTGTACCGTCAAAATCCCATACAGCCTTGTCCAAGAAGCTATCGTCTTGTCCGATCAAGCCTTTTGCACGGTGAACATACATATGCTCAGCCATTCTTGACCACTCATTCAATTCTTGATCGCTTACCTGATGACACAAGGTGAGCCGGTTCCATGCATTAATGTCGTTTTTCATTCGCCGCAGCGAATGTACTGTAAATTCGAGCTGATCTTTCACCATCACATTCGTGTACGTATTATTGTTGACCATGGCCGTATACTCGTCAGGCCCCGTCACCCCATTCAGGCAGAACCCTTTCCCTTCGATCCAATCGCCCGCATCGGCAAAAAATCGGCACGTCTCGATTAAAATATCCAAGCCTTCCTCCAGTAGGTAGGCGTCATCATTCGTCGCCTCAACATACTTTTTCACAGCATAAGCGATATCCGCGTTAATGTGCAGCTGGGCCGAGCCTGCTGGATAATAGGGAGACGTCTCTTCTCCGTCGATCGTCCGCCACGCATACAATGCCCCTGCATAGCCCAGCTCTGCCGCGCGCGCCTTCGCCTTAGGCAGAATTCGGTGGCGATACTTCAGCAATTGACGGGCAATAGAGGGGTTTGTATATAAGAAGAAGGGAAGAACATACGTCTCCGTATCCCAGAAATAGTGGCCCTCATAGCCTTCTCCTGTAATGCCCTTCGCCCCCATATTCGTTTCGCCGTCCCTGCCGACCGATTGGAATAAATGATAAGCATTGAACCGAAGCCCCTGCTGCAGTGCCGGATCGCCTTCTACGGAAATGTCTGCAGTACTCCAGAACTCCGCGAGAATGTCCGCCTGCTGCGACTGATACCATACGTAGCCTTTCGCCTTGGCAGAGGTTAGCAGCGCAATCGAACGGGGCCATAAGTCGGCTTGCGTCTCTTCCTTACAGCTATGATAGGAAATGAATTTATCAAACATGACGGCTTCTCCTTGAACAGCCTCCACCGTGAATGTCATCTCCATTCGTTGATCCTGCATGACCGTTGTGGCTGTATACGCTGTATTCAAGTCATGCTCCATACCCGACACCAGCGTAAATCCGGTATTTTTCGTGCGATGCAGCATGCCGCCATACGTTCCGTTCTCCTTCAACTCCTTCGTCAACAGCACTTGTCCTGCAAAGCCCGAGCCTGTCCGAGGATCGCCCATCGTCACTTGATTGGACACTTCCCCGTTCATGGTGGAGACGATTCGCAATGGCCCCGAGAAATTGAGCGGTGTAACCCGATAACGAATCAAGGCAAGATGCTTCTCAGCAAAAGACGCAAAGCGCTCGATATGCAGGTCGAGCAGCTTGCCTTGTCCAGTCTTCCAGCGCAAGCTTCGTGTCATGGTGCCTTGGCGCATATGCAACTGGCGACGATACTCTTCTACCGTTGACTTCATTACATCGAACCTTTCTCCGTCCACCCACAGCTCAATGCCCTTACTGTCGGCAACGTTCAACATCGTTTGCCTGTTTTTGGCGTAACCGAAGGCTTCCTCCCCATATTGAATCGGAGTAGATTCGTAGAATCCGTTCAAATAAGTTCCGTTCAGCGACAAACCTTCCGAACCGCTAAAGCCCTCCTCGAAGCTGCCGCGCATGCCGATGTAGCCATTCGCGACGGCGAACACCGTTTCGCTGCGCTGATTATTCACTAGGGCTGGCGTTTCTTCTGTTATTGTCCAAGGCTCATTCGGATAAATGATGCTTCCTTGTTTCATGTCAGGTTCCCCCTTCGCCTATCCGTTGCTAATCGAGTAGATAGGGGCGGCTAGCCCCTGACCTCTCACACCACCGTACATGCGGGTCCGCATACGGCGGTTCCTAAAGGTTAACAAATTTCCAGATAACGTGAAGCTAAACTCAATAGCCCTTGGTCGTTCCAATACGAACGATTAAGGGCATTATTTATGTTTCTGGACATCTCCCAGCATCCTCGCCGAGAGTTAGCTATCATCCTTGCCGCCCATTCTGGAACCCCTAAAGCGCGTAGATTTCGCAATCGAGACTTAGGCAATTTCCATTGCTTCCATAGACACATGCGGAGTCTTCGACGAATCCATTCGTCCAATCGTTCGCAGTGTGTTTTAACAGATGCTAAACGGAAATAGCCAATCCACCCCATTAAATACCGGTTTAGCTCTTTTATGCGTTTCTCCATTGAAATCCCTCGAGTTCGTGAGGTAATCTCTCTTACGCGTTCCTTTAGCTGTTCCAGTTTCTTTGGAGCGATTCGTATCGTAGCTCCCTTGTTACTCAGGAAACTGAACCCAAGGAACTTTCGCTTCCACGGGCGATCCACTGCGCTTTTGTCCCGATTCACTTTCAGTTTTAGCTTCCCCTCTAAATAGCGTATGACCGATTCCATGACTCTTTCCCCAGCCCGTTTACTTCGGACAAAGGTGTTACAATCGTCCGCATAACGTACGAAATGCAGGTCTCTTTTTGTTAGTTCCTTGTCCAAGTCATCTAACAAGATGTTAGCTAAGAGAGGACTGAGAGGACCCCCTTGCGGCGTGCCCTCCTCTGTTTTCTGCTCTAGACCATCGATCATGACTCCTGCCTGTAGGTAGGCTCGAGTCAGTTTCAGAACTCGCTTGTCTGAAACTTTCCTTGCCACTCTCGACATGAGGATGTCGTGGTTGACCCGGTCAAAGAATTTCTCCAAGTCCATGTCTACGACCCAGCGGTATCCTTCTTGGATGAAAGATTGCGCTTGCTTCACGGCATCGTGAGCGCGTTTCCTCGGACGGAACCCGAAGCTATGCGGTGAGAAGTATGGATCGTATATGGGTGTCATTACTTGCATGAGGGCTTGCTGGATAAAGCGATCCATCACGGTTGGGATACCTAGCAGCCGCACCCCGCCTCCAGGTTTTGGGATTTCCACCCGTTTGACTGGCATCGGTCTGTATGTACCCGCTTGGAGTTCGGCTTTCACCGTTTCCCAGCGTTCCCACAAGTGTGCTTGTAGCTCAGCTACTGTCACTTTGTCTACACCCGGCGCTCCTCCGTTCTGTTTCACTCGCTTGTAAGCGAGCCGACGATTGCTTCCTTCGAGCATTCGCTCCAGCAAGTCGTTCTGCCCTTCGCGAGAAGAATGGTCGAATTGTGCCGACGAAGAACTCAGCGCTCCGGCATACCCTTGCGGCTTCACCACTACTTTTTGCCGTGAGCCTTCATATGAAGTTGGCTGCTGTCGTTGCTCTTTGTGCGAACGCATCGCTCTCTTCTCTCCTTTAAGTTCAGCCCTTTCGCGGATTGTTGCAACAATCTGCGTACTATGGCGTCTGCTGACTCCTGCAGATTCAGCGCGGCTTCTCAGCCATGGTTACGAAGTGACTTCGCGTATTCTGCAGGCCTCCCCAGATAAGAGCGTCATCTTTCCGCCCGCGCTTGCCCAAGTTTACGGCTACAGCCTTTGGCAGCTTGGGATTTTGTCATGGTTTGGTGACTCATCCGACTGCAACCGCCTCAAATTGGATTCGTATACCTCAAGCCGTGCGTTTGCCTCCAGCTTCCTTCAGATTCCTCCTCACGGCGGACACCCTTGCTCTTGGCTAATGGTAGGCGCTTGCCAGCCCCCATT
>NZ_MAIS01000134.1:0-9552 GCF_001680695.1 Paenibacillus sp. KS1
CAATGTCAATTTGGCCGGATATAAAGTTACTGTTAAATTGAATGAATATATACATTCAAGAACAAACAACCTACAATCGTGGGCAAGATCAACAAGAAAAGGGAATTTTATTTCTTTTCCCTTACTCCTTAAGTTGGAGCGCTACTGTCAGCAGAAAATAAAGTATTAGACTGAATGTCAATGATCTATGCGACTTTTCAAACTGTTATAACGTCAGACTTCATATAATTTGTTTTTGACTGACCCTAGAAAATAAAACAGCGGTAGGCCAAGGATAAGAAAATAAAATCCTAGGCTGTCGCTGTATCATTGGATTAACGTGTTCCAATAGTTCAATGACAAATATTTATGCTGGTTTTTATCTCGACTTAAAGTGACGAAGTCGCTGGCTGCGATTGCTAATATTCTTTTGAAATAGCTATACCTAGTCCCTTACGAATTGCCTACATTAGAGGGGCGATATGTCCATTTTGATTTTCCGCAAAATAAGAGTGAGCTTATGCTTGAGTAACATCAACACGCTATGCAAAATGAAACTTTTTCCATAATAAATCGTCTATACTTCTAATATGAAGAAGAGGTGAAAATGATGAAAAACCTGTCAAAAATTATGTTGTGTAGTGCCCTCGGAACGATGATTGCTTTAGGAACGGCTTATGCAGGATCTAATTTGAATTTACTTATCAATGGACATGGCGTTGTGACGGAAAAGCTGGATCTTCAAGTCAAAGATGGCAAAGTGCTTGTTCCTATCGATCGTCTTGCGGAAGAATTTAAAGGCAAGGCGGTCTACGATGCTGATAAGAATGAAGTTCAAGTGACGCTGCCGGATTCCGCTCAACAAGCGATTCAGATCCAACGTTTGGAAGCGGCGCTGGTCCCCTCTACAGCAAAAGAAGCCTTAGATACTTGGGTCAAAGGCATTCAGACTCGCAATGGAGCGCTGCAATTCGCTGTTTTCTCGCCTGAACTACGTTCCAAAACCAAGAAAGAATTCGAAGATTACAAGTGGAATACGGGCGGCTCCAGTCCGCATATGTCTGAGATCGATAAGCTCAAAACAAAATCTCTGAATAAAACGACGACTCAGTTCTCATTCGATTATGGCCTTGTTGCTTCCAATTGGGAAGGCAAGGGCTCTGCGGTTGTCACCGTACAAAAACTTACATCCAAAGGTTATGAAGGTTGGTTTATTACGAATATTAAAATGAAAGACCCGAGCGATACAGGTATCACGATCGGTGTCGAACCGTTTAAGAAATAATTGATCCCAATATGATATATCGAACTAAAGCCCTGACACCCTGTTGTCAGGGTTTTATTTATAATCAAGCTTATAAGAAAATCAAACCAAGCGATTAGGTTTTTTAATACAATGACTGCTATTGCAGCGGAACACAGGGGATATTCCTTTGCTGGTAAGCTGATATCCTCACGCCGACTTGGTGGATTCTAATACTTAAGAAAACAATAAGGGAGCATAATGAAACTATACAAAAGACAAATTTGCGTTGCGATTTTTTCAATAAGCATGTTTTGTATAAATTTAGATCCAACATACGCTAGCATTCTTACATTATCTGCTTAGTTATCAAAAAATTTTGAATTTGTTTCATATGGTAGGTTTCATGAGATATAAAGAATTCAGTTAAGTATGTTCCAATAGTGAATCCCCGATCTCCCGGGTAAACTACAGAAAATTGATTGTCTTCCAGCTTCATTAAATTATTTATCATTATTTGGCGATTCTTAATTGTTTCTTCGATGATTTCTTTCTTATTTCTTCCCTCTCCATAAATAATGGATTGTTCATTAAATCCTAAATAGTCCGGATGTTCTCTTAATTCAGGAGATTTACTTTTTAATAAATTTGGGAATGTGACGTTATTAAAATAATCATCCCATTTCATGATATGGGTAATAACATCATGAATTCTCCATTTCCCTTCACCAAGGGGTGAAAACCATATTTCATCCTTTACGTTATCTAAAGATCCTACGAACGACACAAATTCATCTAATTCAGAAATTAATTGTAGTCTCATTTTCTTTCCCCTTTGTAAATTCATCTAGGGAAATTATACCACAACACAAGAATGTATGTTCTGTTTTATATTCTAAATCTTCTTTTATGCACTTGCACTGGTATCAGTATGCATGACATCAATCTCCCTTGGATAGCGCTTCTATCTTAGGAAAATCGATTTGTCCAGCTGCTCTCGCTTCTCTGCATCTCAGTTGCCAGTCGGATACTCTTCAGCCGCCAACCGGATCGAGGGGCGAATGCACCAATCATGAGTCACGCTTTCCTCAATGAAAACAGAATATAGATCGATTCAATTTCATGGAATTCTTCCAAAACCCACGAGGTTTTAGTTAAAATTCGCTGCAACCCCTCCAGCCCAAGATAGCGGATTTGCACGCCAATAAACTCTGTAAATCCAAGGTATCCCGGATTTACATGCGCCCGATCAAAAATTAAGGAACCCGTGACCCGGGCATCTGCTGGGGAGGTGGTAAACAAATGGTTTAGATTCTCAATGATATCTGAATCCGAACCGTACTCAAATAGCCCGCCCTCCGATGAACAGAACTGAATCCATCCGGCTCGTTCCAAACTCAACTTCAGCAGTTCCTCTGGTTGGCTCCAATCATAATGAATGATATTGAGGGTAATGTCCAGACCATAGAAGCGTTCCCCCGGCTGCTTCAGAACATCGATGCATCGTTTTGCGAAATTGGGTCCGTAGGTATCGATATCTAATATGTTGATCTCAATCTTCCGTCCCTTGAGTAAATCCGGATCCGATTCCTGAATTAGAATCAGAGTGTTGATACTGTCGGTTGCCGCACCTCCAGCGATATTGAAGAAGCAAAGGTTCCGTTCAGGGAATTGTTTGAGTTGGGGCTGCAAAATTTTCGATTGGTGCCGGCAAAGATCCCTCAGCCTGATCCGAAGTCCCATAAAAGAGGTTTGCTTCACCGCCCATTTGTCCCGGAAGCCTAATTTTATCCCCCGGCTTAACTCGGGACCAAGTTTGTACACCAGGGTATGCATGCCGCTAAGATATGAATTGTCAACACTCGACATTTTCACAAATATGTTCTGAATAAAGCGAGGCATCTTCTTTAATGATTCAATACTCCGGGCTGACTTGAGACAGTTCAAATGATACGCCTGTTCATCAATACTTGCGTTGAAAAGGGGATGAGTAATATCCAGTATAGGTAATTGAGTTTCATTCTCGAAAACTGCATAGGGAATGCGCTGATCTTGATTTGCCTTCATCATTTTCAACCCCACCTCACTTGAAAGACGATTTGAATCTAACGAAAACCCACAGCGAGCGTATTGATCTTCCTTTAGAATTCCAAGGTACTCTGAGCTCGAAATAGCACTTAATCCTTAGACTCCTTGAACGTCAATTATTACTTCGTTTGGTAACGCCACTTAATTTCCGATAACGTTGCCGCGCTGATGATTTTCATACTGTGATGGCTGATAGCCACGGTCGCGCTCCTTTCCATGCAATCGGCACAATGTTTTTCTGTGGTATTTAATAACAAGTTCGCGTTTGCTATACTGATAGCAAATATCGTGGTTTTGGGAGGATAGTATGAACGAATTAGAGCAGATTGAACAGAAGTACAATTTTACGTACCCGAAACTATATAGACAGTTGTATTTAGACGGTATGTTGGATTCAGGCGGAGAATATGGGCAGGATTGGAACGCAAAGTATTATGCCAAATTAGCCCAAAACCCGCCTATGCTGTTTTTCGGCTTTGACTTTGAGTTGCTGAAATGGAACAGTATCGTTGAAGAAATCGAAGCATTCAAAGACCCTGACGATTATCGTCAGACGAAACCAGAGTTTCAGTTTGTTCCATTTGGTCGACAAAAAAACGGAGATTTGTATGTGTTCCAATTTGATAGACAAAACGGTGAGGATGTACCTGTTACGTTGGTTTACCACGATGATATTACCGCTGTTGTTTTGGCGAAAAATTTACAGGATTTTATTTTTCGGGACTTGCTTGAAGATTTAACGAGTATGAAGTATTCCCATACAGCAAGTGGCGATTTGAAAGTCAATTCTGCCAACCTATTAAGAACACACCGAAAGTATTTGAAGCATAGTCAAGTCAAAAAGTTGGAGGAAGTATATGGTAGAGATGTTTTTGAATACATAGAAACGACCTCAACAGGGCTTGAGTTGCCACTGGAAGGGTTAATCTCAAACGATGAATTAGAACAGGTGTTAAAACAGGAGATTGGTTTCGACGCGCTCGACAACGAGTTTGAGTATTGCAATTCATAGACACGCACAAGACGTCAGCACATCTACGGGCTGACGTCTTCACTTTGTCTTTCCGATTTGGTTTATAAACATAGAAATGCTGTTTCGAATTGATTAGCGCAGGGGAATAGTGCTTTCTTAAAGCCTTTTCATAATATCTTTCTTCTTCAGACCATTCTTTTTAGCTTTTGCATGCCAAAAAGAGTGTGTCGCTGCAAATCGCCAGGCAAAGCGTGGGAAATTGGGACTGAACAGCAAGGAATCATCACTCCCCTGCGAATGTATATTTTTTGCCAGTCTCTCCATTGCCCTTCCTAGATTTTTTAAAGGGCCCTGGCCAAGTGGTACCTTTTCGATAAAACCCATCATTTCACCAGCGCCTTGTCCGATTCCTTGTCCAAAATGAAGGCCGGATCGTACACACCAATTTTTGATGATTTCAAGAGCAATGCAAGTTTGCTTCCCCTCATAAAATCCATTGTTTACAAGGGCATAAACGTAAATTTCCTTTTTCCGTTCTGCTTTCATATACCCTTCAAGCGTAGTCAGCATCCTTAATAAATGCGAAGGTATTGCATCGAAGTATAGAGGAAATGCAAAAATCAGTGTATCCATGTGGCAAAGCTCGATGTATTGCTCATCGGTAAGCGGTCTTTTATTTATGGTATAGTGTGATATCTCATGCTCGGAGATTATCAGGGGTTCAAGTGCTTTGAGCATCCTGCCCGAATTGCTCTTTCCTAACTTGGGGCTTCCATTTATCATAGCGATTCTCATTATATAACCCCCTTGATTGTTTGCAAGCTGTTATGGAAATACATCTTGTTTCCTATGGAATTTAAGTTCACGCTGTTCGCTGCAACCAGAGCTTTTGCGGTTTCCTTTTCTGCGTTGGTTATGTCATTTCCATAAAAATGTACCGATAGAGTGAATTTGTTATCATACCGGAATCGGTGATGGGTTTCTCCATTTTTGATTACGAAATAAGGAAGAAGATATGGTAAGCTCCTATCCACAATATTGCACACAAAGGGGCTGTAGCTCCCATAAACACATTTACTGATGATAACCAGCTCATTGCATTTTGAAAGAAGTTCGCCCATATTGTCATAACCATCCTTTATAACGCATTCTCCCGGTGTTCTGATCCAGCATCCAAAGCAACCAATGCATTTACGGATTGTGCCATTGTCTGATATAACCGTTACGTCTGTATTTGGGTTATCATACAACGCCATGAATTCTTGTTGATTCAAATCATGGATAATCATTTTCATCATTCTATCTCCTTAATACAATTGTTTATAAAAACATGAATCCAGTCCCCGGAATATCGAATACCCTGATTGGTAAGCAGCGAGGCTATGCCGTGTACCATTGACCAAAGAACAATCAATTTTTCGGAATAAGCTTTCTCTGGCAATCCTATGCTGTGAAACATTTGATACGCCGTTGTCCTGAATAAAGCAAATGGCGGATAATCATTGGCGTTATCATTGTCCAAATCAATGGTTAATCCTGAGTGATAGAAAAGAAACTGAAAATATTGCGGATTTTCAATGAAAAAAGAAATATAAGCCTGCCCTAGCAGCGAGGTCGCTTCGAGACTGTTTTCCTGTCCACGAATTGATGTACGCATCTTATCCATAAATCGCTCCGTTACATGCTCGCCCATAGCATATATCAGCTCGTCTATATCTTTAAAATGACTGTATGGTGCGGCATGACTGACGTTGCATTTCGCTGCTACCTTACGCAGGGAAAAACCTTTTAACCCATCTTCATTAATAAGCCCTATCCCAGCTTCGATAAGTTTATTTCGCAAATCACCGTGGTGATATGGTTTTTCTTTCATTTGATATATACTTCCTTTCACATAACTTGACACTGTAAAGATCATAATAAACAATCTTTACAGTGTCAAGTTGAACTTTCGAATCCCTCTTTCACTTCCTCGCGTATTAATTTCCGATAATGTTCATGTATTCACGGAAAACCCCAGCCTTAGATTGCTCTTCAGGCTGGGGCTTTGATTGATGTTGCGTCTTAATGCTAAATCAAACGTTTTTCGTAAAACACAATTGTCATTTTATCGTTAACTTGCACTAATTCCCCTGTCTTTTGATAACCTAATTTTTCATAGAGATAACAATTCCCCTGCTCTTGTAATATGGTATCCAATTCCCAAATTCGCGCATCGTTATATATATCTTCGATTATAGAAAATACCTTGTGTGCAATTCCTTTCCCTTGATGCTCAGGCAAAATAAATATTGGGCTGACGCGATAGATTTTATTCTCTTTCCTTACAATTCTAATTGCACCTATTGAAATATTTGAACTTTTTATAATGTAATAATCCGTAAACGATTGATTTAATCGATCAATTATTCGTTCCACAGATTCATTAGCAGGGCTGGTTTCATAATCTTGATATTTATGTAACAACGGCATAAATGATTTAATTTGCATTTCATGAATCATCGATGCTTCATTAAGGCCTGATTTGAATAACGTGATGTCCATTTTATTACTCCTTCCGGATGCCTTTGAATGTCTTTAATTCATACCAATATATGATCAAGAATAAGATACTACCTGGTAAAAACGTAATAAAATATATCCATTTAGGTGCAAGTCCTGTCGGAGATAAAATACCTCCACACATTATAATGAAACTAACTAAAGATCGAAGCCGAAAGTCTTCCTCTATATTCATTCTTCAACATTCCCATTATTACCAAGGACTCATAATTTTCTTCTGATTTAATACATTCCCTCAACAAGCCTTCTACCTTAAATCCGGCCCACTCATATACGTGTCTTGCTCTATTATTATGTTCTTTAACATCCAACCAAAGCCTATGCGCTTTAAGATGATTAAACACGTATTCTTGTATCAGCTTCATTGTTTCCTTCCCATAACCTTTACCCTTATCACCTATATTAATTCTAACTATTTCAATACAACCGTTTTGATTTGATATTCCTGATAATATTAAGTATCCAATCTTCTGACTATTTGAGTTCTCAACAATAATATATAAAAAATCATCGCTTCCCAATGCATCCTGGTGTTTATCCCTGGTCCAAGAAATAATATATTTCTTGCTATCTGGATGTTTTTCTAATGAGATAATGAAGTCTAAGTCCTCTATTTTGGCTCTCCTAAATTGAATGTTTTTCGATCTTATTAAGTACTCTAAGGTCAAATCATATCCTCCTATCATATTTAGTAGCTCTTTCACAAGTTTTCACACTGAGCCTTCTTCGATTTGCTCAATCAGACTCATCAATTCCAAGAGATCGGACAGTTCTGCAGTCGGGTTCACCTTCATCTGCTTCAACATTTCTTTATCGGATCGATAAGCTATAAACCTTATCCCTGCACTAATAGATGCCTTTCCATCTATCCATGAATCGCCTATAGAGAGCCATTCATTCGCTGAGTTCTTAAATTCATCCAACACTCGCAAATATCCATCCGGTGAAGGCTTCAATGATTTCATTAACTCCCTACCAATAATGAAATCAAAATATTCATAAATACCATTATCTCTTAATGCGATTTCTGCAGCTTCAACAGAATTATTTGTTACAATTGCAAGGTGATATCTACCTTGAAGTTTATTAAGGATCTCCACTGCACCGGGCTCCAAGTCTGCCCCCTGCATTCCACACACTTCATGTTTCTTAGCAATATCCCACATTTCATTTCGTAACACTTCAGTCATTCGATTCGTTTGTATTGCTTCTTCAACAATAGTTGATGTTGTATGGTAATCAAGATTATATCCACCGGGTAGGATCTCTTTCGATACGAGAAATTGGTAGGTTTCATTCTTCATGGCTTGGAAGTCAATTTTTGAGCTTAAAATCGTATTATCCATATCAAATACAATGCCTTTTAATTGATGCTTCATAGGATACCTCGCTCACAAATGTGTTATTAAATAATCAATCACATTTTCAAATGCGTTTTGAACTTGTAGGTCACTAAAGTTCTGATCAAAAACATGTTCCGTTCCTTTTATAGTTATTAACTTTGTAGCTACTCCCTTTTCCTTTAACTTCTTGTGCATTAATACTGATTGTTCGTAGGGTACATCTGTATCTTGATCACCATGAAGAAATATTGTTGGGGGGAATTCTACCGTTATATTATTGATTGGGTTATATTGAATTAATTTAGTATGATCATGTTCATTGTTGATTCCCGTTACTTCTTTTAACCAGACACCGTGCTGTCGGCAATATAAATAATAATTAAATCGTTCCCATTGGCCATTCGTAACTTCACGATCCCCGACATGCTGACAGGCTGTATAAAGTGAATCGATCACTTTAGGTCTAATATCAATTGTTCCAATTAATAAGCTGAGATAGCCACCAGCTGAACTCCCCATAACCGCAATATTACTTACATCGAAATCATACCATTCGATTGTTTTCGTTCTTACCCAAGTAATTGCGTCCTTTATATCTTCTATGATATCCTCAAATCCAGTTTCAGGAGCAAGTCGATAATCAATATTGACTATACTAAAGCCAGATCGTCTGAAATATTCAAATTGATCGGAGGATAACCATGATCTTGCCCCAAAAATTAACGCCCCTCCATGAATATACAAGATCACCGGAGAATTCCTACCTTGATAATAAATATCTGCACTTATAGAGCAACTATTTACTTCTTTATAGATCTTCGTATCTTTCATGACTTTTTCCTCCTTTCGATCTTACGCCGCATTCAGCTATCTACCGTTCTTGTATTCACGAAAACACCCCAGCCTTAGATAACTCTTATCTTAGGCTGGAGCGTTTGTCGTCTGAGCACTTCCATGATTATACATCTAACAATCAAGAGACGTCACTGTCTCATATTCTTTGATTAAGAATCTTTCGTTCCAATGATCATCTTTATACGTTCTCGTTCTTCGTTCTTATCCAGTACTCAAAAAATCCAAGACGATTTCCCCAAGGATCTGTAAAGGATCCCCATTTGACTGGAACCTCTGGTCTTGAGTAAATTTCAAAATCATCTATTTCTAACACACCAACAAGCCTATCTTTTTCAGCTTCAATATTCGTTGTCCCCAAACGTAATGATCCATTTCCTTCAGTAGGTATTCCTTCTGCAATCTGTAACCAACATCCGGGAATCAGTTCCCACTCCGCAAACCCTTCATGTGGAATAAAATCAGGCTTTCTATGTAAGAGTGTTTCATACCACTTCTGTCCTTCTTCCATG